>CANNKD010000134.1 GCA_947505205.1 Bacteroidota bacterium
AGCAGGGCCACCTCCTCCGGGAAGATAATTTTCGACATTGACCGAACCCGAGAAAGTAATCTTGTAATGTGCTGGATCACCAACCACAAAATTTCCAGGATAAACCTGATCGAAATGCTGGTCACGTAAAGATCCTGGGTTATTGCCGCTTGCTTCAGTTCCCCATCCACCTTTCGAAAAGGTTTTGAAACCACTCAGGTCACATTCGTCATGTGAAATAACAGATTTCGTTGTGTTATTTAAATCGTAAGTCAGTGTTCCGTTGCTTACCAAAACCATGTTTGGTCCGGTCACACCACTGTAAGTCAATCTCACTTCATTTACATAGGTTGGAATGGTGATTTTAGTATTAACCGTTCTCGAATCATTTTCAGGATAACCCCTGAAGTATTTTACTGTTCCCTCCCTGTTCGTTAAAATAAGAGGTTGAATGTCTCCGCTCACCGGTAGGTTAACAGAAACTGAAATTGTTTGCGTTGTGTTCCATTTAAAATCAGCTGGAACAACAAGGTCATTCACCGAGTTGATGACAGTATCCGTAGGTGTAGGTTCTTCTTTGTGACAACTACTAACAGCTAAAGTCGCGATGAAAAGGATAAAAAATAATTTAATTGCTTTCATAATGTGATGTATTTAAATTCAAAAAGTGTTAATCAATTTGCATGCCAAATATGTAATTATTTAATTATGTGACATTTAACTACTATAACAGATTCATCAATTAGTCAAAATTGGAAATATTTTCCATTACAATCTCCAAACTGGGAAGTAAAGGTAAGTAAAACCGATAATTATTTTATAAAATGCTAATTATTACATGAATAAATTCAAATCGAACATAAATTTGTTTGGATATCCTGTATTACTAGGCTTTTCCTACTTTCAATATCAAGAAAAAAAACGGTCGTAATTTAAAAGTTGAAGTTGTAATCATAAAACTTTTAACCCTCAAATAATTGAAGTTGTAGTATGATATCTGGAGCTGATATACTGCTTTTTAACACAATTTGACAATACGGCAACCGATCAGGTGCGAAATTTTCGTAATCTTGCATCTTGAATTAGGAAAATAATATATTATTTTACACATTAATTTTTTTCTAAACTACTACGATTGAGTAATTTAGAATATTATTCCACTTAATAACCCTATATAATACATGGAAATAGTTATCAAAATACTTCAGCTTCTGTTAAGCTTGTCCATTCTCGTGATTGTGCATGAGTTAGGTCATTTCATGGCTGCAAAACTCTTTAAAACAAGGGTGGAAAAATTTTACCTTTTCTTCAATCCATGGTTTACGCTTTATAAATTCGAATACAAAGGAACCGAATACGGCATTGGCTGGTTGCCTTTGGGTGGCTATGTTAAAATTGCCGGTATGATTGACGAATCGATGGATGTTGAGGCCATGAAACTACCTCCACAGCCCTGGGAATTTCGTTCGAAACCGGCATGGCAACGACTGATCATCATGCTTGGCGGTGTGATTATGAATGTTATATTGGCTTTTGTTATTTATATAGGAATGCTATCTACTTATGGAGAAAAGTATTTACCTACAACCGAAGTAAATCGTTATGGAATAAGCGTTGACTCTTTAGCAAATACCTTTGGACTGCAGAATGGTGATCACATCCTTTCGGTTGACGGAAAATATATTGATGATTTCAATAAAATTCCATTGACACTCATTCTCGATAATGCCCAAACTATTCAGGTGGACCGTGCCGGAGAAAAGATCGATATCAAACTACCTGCCAGCGCCATCGCATCACTGGTGAAACATAAATCTCCGATGTTTATTTCTGCACGAATCCCTTTTATCGTGAATGGATTTGCAGCCAATTCCGTTGCTGAAAAAGCAGGATTAATGGTTGGCGACTCAATTTTAGGGATAAACGGAATCAATACCCGCTATTTTCAGGAATTTCGTGATAACATTCAAAAATTTAAAAATCAAGCGGTTACTATCGATGCCAAACGTGGCCAGGATACCCTTCACCTTGCTTTGACGGTTCCGGCTGAAGGATTGATCGGCGTATCACCCAAACAGCAGATTGAAGACTTTTTCACTTTAACACAAAAAACATACTCTATTTTTCAGGCGGTTCCAGCTGGTGTTACGAAAACCTTTGATGGAATTGATGGTTATTTAAAGCAACTCAAACTGCTCGTTAAACCTGAAATGAAAGCCTATGAAAGTGTTGGTGGATTCATTACAATTGGAAGCATTTTTCCGGCTCAGTTTCATTGGGAAAGTTTCTGGAAACTCACAGCCTTTTTGTCCATTATGTTAGCTGTATTAAATGTGCTGCCGATTCCGGCTTTGGATGGTGGACACGTGGCTTTCCTTTTATACGAAATGGTATCCAGACGCAAACCAAGCGATAGATTTCTTGAGGTCGCTCAGATTATTGGGATGGTTCTACTCTTTGGCTTACTGATTTTTGCAAACGGAAACGATATTGTGAAGTTGTTTAAATAGGTTGTAGGGTTGAAAGGTTGACCTGTCTGCCGTAAGCGTCAGCCAGGCAGGTGGGTTGAATTTTAATGTCTTATATATTGAATCACACATTAATAGCAACATGAAACTTCCTGAAAACACCTATTCCGTCACTGAAGCAATCGATTCTTCACACAGAAAAAGAAAAACCCACACAAAAAAACCTGTTCCCATAACATTCGACAAAGAGGGCCTACTACTCTCATGGGGCATTGCCATTGCTTTTATCGTGATTGGCGTTCTCATCATCTGGGCAACCTATACTGCTCCTGAAGGTGCGACAAATTCAAGCGGATTTACTGTCGCCCAGCGATTGGCAAGGGTTTTACCCAGAAACTGGCAGGAAAATATTGCTTTCATTTTAGGTGCCCTGATGGCTCTTTTTGGTGTGTTCTGCTTTTTCCTCGGTTTGAAAACCATTTTTCGGTTTGTTGTTGGCAAAATGAAAGAAAGGAACACGGATGACGCTGATTAAAAGGATTTTCACGGATTAAATTCTTTGTGTTTCTTTGTGACTTCTTGGTGTTTCTTTATGTCACTTTTTATTCACTCTTTATCATCATTATTGCCCATTCCAAATAATATATCAAAACAGTTTTCTGAAATGCATTTTCACTGTCCGATAAACCTCTTCGGATTGGCTGTGGCGAACACTTGTGAATATAATTCCGCGACAAAGGATTACTATTCACTGATTACTGGTTGCTTCTATTGGTTTAGATTACAGTTGTTGCTTCTTGTTTTTTATAGGCAAGATGCGATTTATATCCACCCCAAACCAAAGCTGTAAATATCAATAAAATGGCACCATCATCAAGCGGAGCACTGCCACCAACCGGTCCACCATCGAGTGAAGGATCCTCTGGTGGGTTGGGCGGCCCCTGTGCATTTACCGTAAAACTAAGCAGAATGATGCTGCCAAACATTATGGTTTTTAAGAGTCTTCTTTTCATTTTATCTGATTATTAATACTTTGCCAATATATGTTCTGCTTTCTGATAGAATGCTAACAAAAGCAGAACCGTTAAATCCGGTTATTGTTAATGAGTTGATCGAAGCAGCGTACATCACCCGTTGATGCGCTATTCGACCAGTCAGATCATGAATCTCAACCAACAGTTTCTCACCATGGCACTCCGGAACGGTGAAATAGATTTTGTCTTTGAAACCCCAGATATGGTGCGAATGTGCCGGATTTTCACCGGCGGAAGTGATATGTTGAAAATGAAGCAGAAATCGTTCACTGGCATTTGTTGTATCATGGGCAAAAACATAGATGGGTTGAATCCGAATATCAGTCAAACTATTGATAATCAAGTCTTCGAGCATGATAGCACTAAAATCGGATAATGAAGCTATGTTTTCGAAATTGAGCGTTGCTTCTGTATTCAGTCCAAGCTCAAACGAAACGGGAATCGTATAAGGGCTATCGGGAAACGACAATGTGTTTACGCTTAGCTCAGTATTGTCAGGCAACACGCTGTAAAGCTGAGGCGAAACATCACCGCCAAACATTTTATCGATGTCTTCCGATTGATCATAATTATCGGAACCATTTTCCCTGAAACGGATAACGATTTCATCCTGCAGATCATTTGCAATTGCTTTTACACGCATTAAATTGGATTCATCAGCACGTTTGAAAAAAGACTGATCGTGGTGTAACCGGGCCGAATTATTTACCTGCAAAACTGGCCCATCGGCATTGGCTTTCACAAAGAAACTCTGTCCCGATGGAATATATTGGGTGGCATTGTTGGTTCCAACACCACTTCCATAAATTGCATAATTCTTAAGCTGTGGATTCCATATCCAGATTGCATCATTGATATTGAACTTCATCCAACCAGCCTCATTGCTCCAATCTATGGCTGAAGGATATGGATTCGGAACTAAGTTCAAGCCTGTAAAACCATTCGCTGAGTGATAGGAAACATTTAGCGGGAACATATCGTTATTGAGCATCCCCGGAAATTCATAAGTAATATTGGAATTGGGATAATAAATCAGGAATCCTTCATGGGTGTCGAGTGGTGTGTCGGTGGCTGTTCCCATGGCTTGCCACGATTGCGTTGGAGAGTCGAAACGATAAAGATAAGAATTGAGAAAAAGCCCCGAAGTTGCTGAAAATTCGATTGGCACTGATACACAATGATAGGCTTGCTGTTCGAGATTGGCATTGCCTGTTATATATCGCTGAACTGTGGCTCCGACATGGTTATTGTTGTGAATAAGCGACGCGGTTCCGGCGGCAGATGAAAGAAGTTTTAGTCCTGTATTTCCTGTTTCATTCATGATCATACCTGAAACAGTTAGGTTTGTTTGGTCGGTAATTTGCATCGATGCTCCCGAATGAATATGAAGGTTCTGTGCATTACAGTTGTTCCCGTCTCCAACGGCATTACCTTCCCAAACAGAAGTATTCACACTGCTTGTCCAGTCGAGAAATTGCTCATTATCGGTAGCACCTCCATATTGAGACCATCCGTGTATAGTGCAGTAAATACGTGCCAGGCTGGCAGATGCAAGTGTTAGAGAATTATACAAACTTGGATTTTGGTAACTAGATTCAATACCCGGAGCCGACAGATAAAAGTTTTGACCATTAGTCCCCTCAGGATAAAAGTTAATTTCGGCATCGGCCGAAGGATCAGTAATGCGGCACTGCACCCTAACAAATGTTTGCCATTCGGTTGTAATTTCAGCTAAATATCCCGATGACGGAATTTCATCAAGCACGGCCTCATCGGTTGGACTTAAAGCAACGAGCACTTTAACGCCGGGATAAGTACCACTTAACACCCTCGAAATGATGTATTTGTTTCCAATATCGGGATGTGTTTGTGCTGATATTCCTGCTGGGATTATTGTCCAATGCAGATTGCTTGTGGAAGAAATGGCATAGTTATTAAAATAGAACATGCATTGTCCAGAAGAGTAATAACTCCCATTTTGATTAGCCTTCACTTCAATGTCGAATTCAAATCGCTGTTGCGTGGATTTGATAATTCGAGGATTGGACATACGCCAAATTAATTGAGGCGGATCAGCCTTTAGCGACAGACCTGAAACCAATAGCAGAATTAAAAGTATCTTTTTCATGGTATTACAATTATTTTTCTTTTGGAACCTGTGAAACAAATGTTGGTAATTTGAATAAACCTGTTATTGGATTCGCGGAACCCAGATTTGCCCGCCATAGTGTGCGGTCGCTTGAATAGGTGTTGCCATCCATATCGAAATCAGAGCTTTCGTAACTATTTACAATGCCCAGATTGCTGCGCCAGAGTGTACGGTCGCTCATAAAAATATTTCCATCGGCATCAGCATCACCGGCAACCATACCAAACACATCTGTCTCAATTTCCTTGTATCCTGCTCCAGCTCCATAAGCCTTTGCAAGATCATTCGTAAAATCATAAACATACGTATTTCCCGTAAGCACAAGCGATCCGCTGCTCATAATGGCAATATGGTTGCGGTGGCGGATAACGGCATATAAATTATTGACAACATCCAATGAATTTACTTCGGCTCGGCTGCCATCGATATCAACGATAGTTCCATCCTGTTTCAGAAACATGGCTTTTGGCCAGCCATCGAGTGCTGTTGACGGGAAAGCCATTTCGGGTGAAACAGCATCGCGTAATTCAACAAGCACCCAATCGACAACTCCGGCAGGAAATGTTACGACAGACTCGGTTCCGGCATAATTCCATGGCCCGGTATTAAAAGGCTGTGAGGCAGGAAGAAGGGCATTGTTTGCCAGAATTTCCGACATTACACCTGCACTGGCATAAGGGCCTTCAAGAAACACAGCCAGATCGATTCCTGAAAGCTGAATATTGATATTTCTGTAAATAAATCCAACATTTGTTGAAGTGGTACCACTCGAAATACCAGATGAAACAACTGCTTCACCAACAACAGCAAAATGGCTATAGTTTCCGCCCGATGATTCACCACCTCCACTCGATAACACATTGGATTCATGGGTTATTTGGCCGATAGTAATACTGGAAATTAAAAAACAAAGTACATTTATTGTAATGATAAATTTTTTCATTGTCTGTTATTTTATAATGGTTGCACCATTGGTTGTTATTACCCTAACTTTTCGGGTGAAAAGAATATTGTTTTCGTCATAAGTATTTGCCGCAATCGAGATAACTGCACCATGTCCAGCCGCATTGGCTGCCTGTAGAACTGTTTGATACGGGGCTAACTGCGTGCCATTTCCATCTGGTGAAGCATTTTTATCCACATAGATTGTATATAGCGGAAGTGCTCTGTACATTCCCCGGCCATGAGTTGCGGCTATTAGATAATCTGTACCCTGCCAGAAAAGTTCCGAAACAACAACATTCGCAGGGATTTCATTCCCTTCACTATAACGCGAATCAACAGCCCAATTTTGACCTTTGTCTTCCGAGGCAAAAACACCGATATCAGTACCGATATACACCCAATTACTGTTTCGTTGATGAACCCGAATAGTATTCACCTGAACGGATGGTAAATTATTTGGTGCCGATCCGGATCGGTTTTCCCAAGTAGTTCCGCCATCCGGTGTAAACCAAACATTATCAGCATTATAACCACCAAAAGTTATGTAAACCTCCTGATTATTATTGGGATTGATACATATATCTGTAACATAACGGTTAGGTAATGAATTAGGAATATTGTCAATATCATTCCAATCGACTATTACATCAGTACCATTGATTGTTTTCAAGAAATCGCCATTTGAAAAGCCAATCCAGATAAGGTCTGAATTTCCAGGAGCAATATCAATTGCTGAACATTGTGGTTCTCCTCCACGCGGGCTATTTATGGGACTCCAGTTTTCAGCACCATCTGTTGTTCGCCAGATTGATGTACCACCTGCGATAAGTCGTTCTGGATTGTTGGGGTCTAAAACAAATGGAGCGATAAATAAAGCTGATTCGTCTAAAGCATCCTGTAATCCGGTATAGCTGCCAATCCAGGCATCTCCCCCATCAACTGATTTTTCAATTTTCAATCTGATATACTCAGAGTAATGTATTAATGAATTACTATAATCAACAGCACAAAAACCACCATCACCAGTGCTTTGCTGAAACCAATTACCTGAACCACTCCATGCACCAGTTGCCTTATACCGAAGATTGTCATTATCCTGAGTGCCTCCGATGATATATTGACCATCGGGTGAAGCTGCCCCACCATAAAACTGGGATATTCCAAGTGTATTTCCAGCCAGATTTGTCCAACCTGAATTTTCAGAAACTGTTAAAACATCTGTTGCTTTCTGAATTCCTCCGTCATTACCAAAATACACTGTACAATTGGTTGTTCCGTTAAAATCAGGATGTGAGACGATGACATGCTGATCGGAATGAGCAGAGTTGGCTGCACTATTGTTGTGATAATTGGACCAATCGCTTATTTTCGTTAGCGTTGCACCACCGTCTGCGCTTCGCCAAATACTAATACCACCAACAACCATATTATCTTCATTGGTTTGATCTACCCAAAGTGCCTGATCATAATTACCCTGATTGTTACCATCAAGTAAAAAGAAAGAAGTACTATTTGCAAGTGTCCAATTCAACCCATTATCATCTGATCTATACAGTTCTCCAAAATTTCGCTGCATTGATAGATATATTCTGTTCTCATTTGATGGACAGAAAGCAATCTCGCAACGCCCAGATTCTCTTGGCAACTTACCATTCAGTGTGTCGTCATTTGTTATTGTATCCCAGGTATAACCGTAATCTATTGAACGATAAGCTCCTCCACGTGCTCCAACCATTAGGTGAGCATGATTATGCGGAGAAATTTTAATGTCTTCAGCAGCGAATTTGGGAGTGAAAATTTTTGTCCAGCCATTACCTCCATCAATTGTTTTCCATAATCCACGTGGTGAATATGTGGTAGCGTATAATACACCTGTACTATCAGGATGATGAGCAAGTCTGAAAACTGATTTAAAATTATTGTTGTTGGTTGATGGTAATTGTGACCAGGTTGATCCTCCATCAGTACTTTTAAAAATCCCGGCACCAGGAATCCCATCCGAGGCATTCCCTTCACCAGTTGATAAATATATAAAGTTATAATTCGTTTGATCATAAACAATTGAGCTGATAGCCAAACTTGGTAAAAAATCATTTACAACATTCCATGACACGCCGCCATTGGTGCTTTTCCATAATCCCCCACTGGCACTTCCTATAAAAATAACATCAGGATTATCGGGTTTGATTGCCATAGAAATAATTCGCCCACCAATATTCCCCGGCCCGAGCCATTCCCAGTTCCAGATTCCGGCATCTTTTGCCTGTGGCATTCTATCGACATGTTCTTTTGCTTTTATTAATCCATCAAAAGGAATATTTCCATTTTTATCAGCATGTTGCAAGATCCATTGTTTGTATCGGTCTTCGATATCACATGCTGCCTCACCTTTGGGATTTTCCTTCTTTGATTTATTGATTTTTTCAGTTGGAACAAGCTGTGGTATCTGATGTTGTATAATATCAGCATATTGTGTTGATAATAGCATGAAATCAGCATTTGAATAATATTCTGAAGGGAGTTTATTAAACCCGTTTCCAATATCAACCCAAGTGCTTAGCCTAAGATTTCTGAACATCTGCATTACCTCATCAAACATCGGTTGCATTGGCAGTTCACCAATATTAGCTAAATATTGACCTTCTACAACTTGAATTTCCACAGCGTTTTCAGGTTCTTCAAGCAAACGGCTGCTCCCATCGTTCGACCAAACCGAGATAGTATCATTGCTAATTAAAAACTTAAACTTAGCTTTTCCAGTAAAAGGAACTCCGTTTTCAATGATCCGCGATTGATTAAGATTCTGAGATACAACTATTTGTGAAATGATAAGGAAAGATAATAAAAAATAAAATTTAGAACTCAACCTGGAAAATAGCTGGAAATGTATCTGAAATTTGCTTCCGATACCAAATAATTTTCTCGGTAAATTTTCCGAGACAACAAATATTTTATCATGTATTTTGTTGGTTCTCATTTCCTTAAGTTCAATTGTCATTTAATAATTGTGCTGCCATTGGTTGTTACAATAATCCCTGAGGTCGTTATCAACATTGCCGGTTCATCATAAGTATTTGATTTGATAGAAATTGCAGAACCGGGTGTTGCAGCATTTACAGCTTCTGTAACAGTCTGGTATGGAGTTAGTTTTGAGCCATTTCCGCCAGGTGAGGCATTTT
The DNA here is from genome assembly GCA_947505205.1 of Bacteroidota bacterium. Classification (GTDB taxonomy): domain Bacteria; phylum Bacteroidota; class Bacteroidia; order Bacteroidales; family F082; genus CAJBPB01. Next base: position 9,755 of record CANNKD010000134.1, read on the forward strand.
TATCAACATAAATTGTGGAGATTGGATTGGCTCTGTACATACCACGGCCATGTGTAG
>CANNKD010000135.1 GCA_947505205.1 Bacteroidota bacterium
TCGAGTATAGAAAGTGCTTTTGTTGCATTTTCGGCGCAGGCCACACGATAACCATCTTCGGTAAACCAAATACTCAACGAATCGCGTACTGATTCTTCATCGTCAACAACTAAAACTGAAATTTTCTTATTCATAAAAAGCTCCTAATCAATGTGATGTAATAAATTTAATTTTTGTAATTCTAAAAATTGTCCATTGTCAATTGTCAAGTTCTGATTAAGGGTAAAACTATCGAAAACGTTGTTCCGATGCCTTGTTCCGATTTTACCAGTATTTTTCCCTGATGACTCTGAATTATACCATGTGCGATTGATAGTCCCAGTCCGATACCGCGCATCTCCTGTTTGGTTGAGAAAAATGGCTCGAAAATATGCGGAATATCACCGGCTGCAATACCAATACCATTGTCGATTACCTCGATACAGATGCTCATTTCATCTGGATTTGTAGTGCGAAGGGTTATCTCACCATTTTCAGTTACAGCTTCTGATGCATTGACAATGAGCGCAATACAAGCCTGTTTCAACTGATTAGGACTGCAATAAATATAATCAGTTTTAGCGTCAAAGGCTTTCAAGAAATTGATATTCGCAATCTTTATTGGGTGCGCCATCAACTCAAAGGTCTCTTTTAAAATTTCGTGAAGATGTTTGGGTTCAAAATCCTGTTGGTCTTTTTTTGAGAAATCGAGTAAGCCTTTCACAATATCTCCACATCTCTTGGTTTCAGCCTCTATCATCTTCAACTGGCGGAGTATCAGTTCTTTTTTCCCTTCTTCCAACACAGGATTGCTCAATTGTTTATGAATCAATTTTGTGTAAATCAAAATTCCGGACAAGGGATTGTTGATTTCGTGCGCTACGGAAGACGAAAGCTTGCCTAACGATGCTAACCGTTCGATATGGATTAACTCGTTTTGGGCAGTACCAAGTTCTTCTGTTTTCTTACGAACCTTATATTCAAGCTGTTGTGACCAGTTTTCGAGTTCAATTTGAGCGCTTTGCAAATTGTCGAGCATATCGTTAAAGGCCTCCGAAACCACACGCATATCATCTAATTGATTGTGTTTTATTTCTACCCGTGTGCTCCTGTCACCGGCAGAAACGGCCAGACTTGCTCTAACCAGTTTATTTAGTGGAAGCTTAATTTCACGATGTGTGAAAAATATCCAGAAGGCTACCAAAATCATGGTAGTAAAGGTTGCAAATAAATAGAATTTCATGGAGGAATCATATACGGCAGCATCTAATTCTTTCAGCGGTACTTTGATAACCAATGATCCAAGCACTTCATCTTTAGGACTATGTGCATGACAAGCGTTCTCAAAACACGATCTGGAATTCAAAATTGGAGACCGGATTAGTAAGTGTCGCTGTCCTTTGATGCCTTTATTCATCTTGCATTCGCTGTCGGCAGTGATAATGCGATACGACTTTTCCTTCATAGGAAACATCGAGCGCATGTTCAAATGGCAGTTTTTACAATTTGGATTGATTGTACCCAGTGACTCTGATGGAAGTGATGAATAAACGAGGCTGTCGTTGCTGTCATACATATTTACATCTTCAATGCCTGGCATGGTATGGATGATTTCAAGCGTATTTTGAAGAGCATCTTTATCGTTACCAAGCATGGAATTATACAAAGCACCCTCCACCAAAGAACCAACATTGTTTCCATTTTGAAGAATTACAGTGTTTAAATACTGCTCGTAAACCGATCGAAATATCACGCCAAATGAAACAAACAGAATAATTGACAATACAGCGATGATGAGTACGACACGACCATAAATTGATCTGCCAAATTTCAAATACCTGTTGAAATTCGATTTTATAAAGCTCGTTCGAGCATTTGATTTAGGAAAGAACAACATGAATCAACTGTTTAAAACGTAAAAAAACTATTTAAGCGCTGATCAGCAAAAAATCAGTGCAATATACGATAAAAATTGAACTGTTAATAATTAAACAGTGCTTTTTTGGCTCAATATTATTTTGGTGAATCTGAAATAAAATAAGCACAAGTCCCGAGAACCTAATTTCGATTTCTTTTTCCAACTTCGTAGTCATAATGAGAATTCGAATACAACAAAACCTTATTACCTTATTTTGAAAATTTATAATGGTTGTATTCCATGATAATTGACTGATAATAGGGCAATAAGGTTCATATTTAAACTTTACTTTTTTCTTTATTTCGCGCGCGTTTGTAAGGCGTGATGATTAGATTTGTATTTGAGAACAGATTTATGTCAGTACGACATACAAACGCGCACCAGCGTTGAGAGATATTTTTAATTCAATTTTCACTATTTATTTACTTTCACTTTATCTCACTTCCAGTCTGCTGGCGCATCCTGGCAGGTAGCTCACTTTTTAAAAACTCCTTCTGAAAAGCGTTCCACGATTCATTTGGCAACGCCGAGAGCGAACCTTCAACCAATTCACCACCTTCCTGTAACACAATCATACCGGCACGTTGCGACTGTGCAGCCAAAAAATCCTTGTACCGATCAAATTCCTGATTAAACCATAAGGTTGCATCTTCGGCCAGATAACAATCAGAAACATCTTCCAGCCAGTTGCTTGGTTTGATCGAATAAACCCAGCCCTTGCCAAAGGTTTCCTTCATAAGCAATGCCTGATTATCATTGAGTTCTGTGTTGGAATAAAGAATTTTACCTGAGATAGGCGCATAAAGCTGCAATGTTTTGCCTTGCTGAAATACTTCAGCAACCAAATCGCCTTTTCTGATCATTTCTTCCCGATTCTTTAAAAACCTAATATTAACAATCCCGGTTATTTTTAGTAATAAATCGTCGATTCCCATCTTAGCGACACCATTTTTTTCTAAGAAAACCCAGCTGTGGTGCTTGCTATAGAATATTCCTTGTGGGATTACTAACCTGGCTGGTGATAAAAACTGTAAGACTTTTTTCAGTCTTTTTGTCACGTCAACCTCTCGGTTTAACAACAGCCAAAAAGGAATCAGTATGATGAAAAAACTAATGATCACAAGGTACTCAATTCCCTTTGTGTCGAAAATGTTATGATAGCTAAATTCTTCCATTGTAGTATGTTTTTTGCTTTTCAATTTGAAAAGCGGATTTATAATTCAGATTATTTCACCAATTCGTTTCATTGAGCACCGGCAACCGCCTTACTACCCATCTGAAAACCCATATCTGTGTAAAAACTACGGTTAATGTAATTACCACTTCCATCCATGATGGTGTGTAATGAGGAGTCAAATCCCATCTATATCCTATGATACTGATGTTCAATCTGTTTAGTATGATACCAACCATTGCCATGATAGCGGCAATTCGAGAAAGTAATAGATTGTGGTTTCTGTAACTGAAGAAATACAGGATCATTGGTAAAACCACGAAACCCAACATTTCGACCAAATACCAATAGCCATAAGGTGTGTCGATAAAGTTCCATCGTTTACCATGTATGAAAGCTATCAACTGCAGAAAAAAGTAAGCAAACATCACACCAGTACAAATCTTCGATAAACCATGAACAATTCCATTATGTTCGAGTCGATGTTTCTCGCTTATCTTATTGAAAAACACAATTCTACTAATCGATCCTTCAAAAATGACCATCGACAATCCGGCGAAAATACTCGATACCAAAAACATGATTGGGATAAACTCAGAATACCAAAGTGGATGAATCTTTTCTTTGGCCATCAGAAACAGTGCTCCCAATCCGGATTGATGCAGCATAGATAAAGTGATTCCAAAAATAACAGCACCTAATGTCATGGCCGACAATATCCTATGTGCTTTTTTAGCTTTTAACCATTCGGCAATGGCAGGTGAAAACTCAATGAGTTGTGCAACCATATACAAGAGAAAATGCCAGGCCACCAAAAACAAAACCGAACTAACTCCAAAATCGTTACCGATGATAGGATTGATGATTTTCCATGGTCGTCCAAGATCGAGAATGAGCGCGCCGGCATAAAACATATAGGCCAAAAAGCCATTCAAAACGGTAACCCTTACGATAGAATGGTATTTGTGCATATTTAAAATATATACCATAAATGTTACCACGTATGCGCCACCGGCAAAGGCAACGCCTGTCACCACATTAAATCCTTTCCACAATCCCCAAGGAATGTCCTGGTTCACATTGGAAACTGCTCCAATGCCTTTCCAAAACCGAAATACGATTAAACCCAACCCGATCAGTATGATTGGTATCGAAATCATATTGAATGGGGTAAATATTTTTCCTTTTGGTTTCAATTCACCAATCAGGAAGCTCCAGATAGATTGCGAATCTTTGGCTGAAGCGATTGCGTTGCTGTTATTCGACATCGTTTTCATCATTAATATTGTTTGATTTTGTTGCTTGCTGCATACCTAATAAAAGTGCTGGTACCAGCACAAATACAGATGGAACACTGTATAAAAATCCGGAAGTGAGAGCGGGATAGGATGCGTGTTGTATGCCTGTTTTCATTTGCAATTCCTCAAAAGGAACTGGTGAGAGATATAACCAACCGGTTCCGCCTGCTTCATTTTCGCCATAGATATAATCGACATAATCATCCGGGTTTTCGACAATTCGTTTATGTGCTTCCGCTATCATATCTCTACGTGTACCAAACGTAAGGGCCTCATTTGGACAGTTTTCTACACAGGCCGGTATTTCACCTTGCGAAACACGTGTATCAAAACACATCGTGCATTTCTGGATGATGGGTTTCGGACTATTGTATTCAAATTTTGGCATATCAAAAGGACAAGATACCATGCAATACCGGCAACCCATACATTTGTCTTCACGCCAAACAACCGGTCCATCAACTGTTTTATACATCGCTTTTGTTAGGCAAGCCGCCGCACAGGCTGGCTCGTTGCAATGCATACACTGCATTTTAACCGACACTTTTCCCTTCGACGTTTCGTGGGTATTTACCACTGTCCGCCATTTTTCGTTTGTCTTTCTGGGACCCGTGATATCCTTTTTTTTGGGTGGTTCGGCTAAACCATTAGCGTCGGCACAATCAATTTCGCATCCGTGGCAACCTTTGCAGCGTACTGAGTCGTAAAGCACAGCTTTAAACTCGGTTACATCTTCCTGCAAAGGTTTCCCGTTGATGGAGGTTCCGGTGGCGAGGGCAACTCCTGTTACCCCCATCATCCTGAAGAAATCTCGTCTATCTAAGTTCATCTTGTTAAGTATGAAATGGTTAATAAATTTATTTATTGAATCGTGATTACTTGTTCATGTCAAGGAATTTTGTCTGGAAATCTTCCCATGCCTCTGGTCCGAAATCGGCCAAAACATTGTCTTTCAGAGTTCCGCCTTCCTGCAGTACAATTTGTTCAAATTGCGGACTTGAGAGGTTTAAAGCCCCGGCAATGAAATCCTTTAATCTGCTGAACTCATTTCTTAACCACTTTTGATTGGTTTCTGGCATATTCAACTGCTTTATATCTGACAGCCAATGATCAGGCTCAATTTTATATACCCAACCTTTAACGTAAGGCGAAGAATTCATCATGGAGGAATTTGCGATCAAATCGCTGTTTTTTTCCGTGATCTTACCCGAGATAGGAGAGCTGATATTCAACTGTTTGCCATTTTGAATGATTGAAAATAAGATTTCACCTTTTCTCACTTCTGTACCCGGATTTTTCATTTCAACTCGGGTGATTAAACCCGTCACATGTTGTAAAAAGTCGTCCAATCCAACTTTTACCTTACCATCCTGTTCCATAAATGCCCATGTATGTGTTTTATCGAAAAACAATCCTTTGGGCATATTGAGCGAATTCTCGTCAAAAGAAAATGCAGGTGCTATAATATCTTCATCTAAAGTTTGCTTGCTGCTTCCAAATGCTTTTAGTAATGCCGTGGTGAGTACTCCAAAGGCAATAACGACAAACAATGCTAGGATTAAACCGCTTGCATAATTATTTGTTTCGATTGGTTGATCTTTCGTAATTGGCTGAAACATTGCAAGATGTGACTGATTTTCACCAGCTGCGAGTGCCATATAACCCGAATTGTTTAATTTGGTCTGTCCATCGGTGAGAATCCAGCTGATAAAAGCTAACTCTTTTTCATCAGAAACCTGACCATTACCCACAACATAAACATTAGTTATCAATACATTAGGAAATTTACCAAGCCAAACACCATGCGTGAAATCTGAACCATTTCGGTAAATATTTTCAGTTGCGTCTAACTTACCATTCGAATTTTTATCGATTGGCAATAAACAGATTCCAGCAGGCAGTTGCTGACTTTCAAATCCAAGAATGTCGGCTGCATTAGCAAAACCAATTCCGATTGGATCTTTTTGGATCGCTGTGATCACTTCTTCTGTTTTCATGTATTTTATCCTGATACTGGTAAAATCAGATGCTGACAAAAATCTACTCAATCCAAGTTTAACCGATTCATTATCTGCAACATAAATGTTTACCGGAACTTTTTTTGAATTCATTTCCAAAAATCCATTTTTAGAATTGTTTACATATTCAAATATCCGGTTAAACTGCATGGCGTTTAAACCATTACGTTGTATTTCAGCGAAATATGGACTTTTTACATTCATGATCGGGACCATAATTTCGCGGGCAGCAACCAAATTCCAGAATTTACCAGGCATAACATTCGGTAGGCTTTTTTCGGTAGTTATACCAATTGATTCGGTTACGTCTGTGGTAAAAGTGTTGTACTCGGTAACAATTACCTCTATTTTGTAAACCGGATTTGCAGAGGCAAACTCATTTGCCCATTTAGTAGTTAGTTCGTACATTTCAGGAGTGCACATCACCCTGATGATGCCGTTTTCGGTAGGCGTGATTTCATTTTTTGCTTCCGCAGATCTGAGATTATTACAGAAAGGAAGCATCGAAAAACAGATTAAGATTTTTAGAAGTGTTTTCATGATTTCTATTTTTTAGAACATGGATATTAAGAACTAAAAACCTCAAGTCAAATGCAGTGCCAAACACGAATATTGTAGCTAATGATCATTATATCAATAGTATAAGAAATATTTTGTTGAAATTATTTACATCCGATGTGTTGAATAATTCAACGATAAATTTTTTAATATCTCATATAAATTTGAAATTCAATTGATTATATAACATTGTATAATTTCTTTACACATGTTGATATTATCAACACAATCAAGAATTTCTAACGAATTTTGGATAAAAAAAAGAACGAAACACAAAATTTAATAGCAAAACCTTAACATTTGTTACAAAATCGTGAAATTTAGTGGTTAATTCAACAATAGGTAAAGATGGTCGCTTGCATTTTATACTAATTTAGTACTTCCATATCGCGAAGTATCATGCTTAGAATATCATTTATATTTCTTTTAATCCATACTTTTTCAATGTCTTTCGGACAATCTACATCCGAAAACCAACTTTCCAAACTTGGATTAAAAGGAAATGTGAGATTAATTAATGAAAAGGTTAAAAAGACTATAATCAACGAAGATGGAACATTAAAAAAAACCATTGATTCTGAAACAATTACTGAATTTGATTTCAAAGGAAATTTTGTTCAGCTTTCCGCTTTTAGAAATGGAAAATTAATATCATATATCAACTATGATTACAATGAAAATGATTGTCCGATCCGCGCAACAGATTACAACGCAGATGGGAGTATTTATTTAGTAATCAATTATATATATAGTGATGACGGGTTCATCAAGGAGCAAATATATGATCGTTCAGCCCAAAAAACCTATGACTCAAATCGCGAATCGATTGATATCGAATACTTTACCTATTATCAGGGTTTATTTACAAAAGTGGTGTTCGAAAATGATTTCATGGGCAGAGTTCAGGTAAAATCCTTTTACACCGATAAGGGTGATTTTTCGTACAAATACACCTATGAATATGATTATTTAGGAAATTGTACTGTACTAAAATACTACAATTCAGCGGGAAGCGTTTCCTGGCAATCGAAATATCAATACGATCGAAATGGCCGGGTGAAGGTTAAAAAGCTTTTCAAAAATAATTACCTGGCCCAAACGACGAAATATATTTATGAAATAGACGATAGCGAAAATTGGATTAACCGGACAGAAACCAGCAAAGTGGTAAAAAACATTTTTGGGCAATTGCTCAATGACGAAATTATTGAAACAACACGCATCATATCCTACTTTTAACGCTTATTTTTAAAAATAACATTCGTTTTCTCTTCTATTCCTATTCGCCCTGAACTAAACCCAAACGATTTTTGAGACTCTTTTTCCCGATAAAATATTTTTTTTTCACAAATCTCTTGTAAAAAGAAAGTAAATCAATTACTTTTACCTTTGAAAAGGGGATTTAGGGTAATATGGCTGTTATTTTAGGATGGAATAAATATCCGAAAAATGAACAAAATGAAGCACATATTACTTATTTACAGTTTATTAACTGCATTTTACGTAAGCGCACAAATTGGCATCGGGACAAATTCGCCCAGCGCCTCTGCTGCGTTGGATGTGTATGGAACTACAAAAGGTTTTCTTTCCCCTCGGGTAACACTCTCAACTGATTTATCAAGTCCTTCTCCAGTAGTTTCCCCCACAGCAGGTTTAATCGTATTTAATATTGGTGCAAATCAGGCACAAGGATTTTATTATTGGACAGGTTCAAGCTGGAAGATGATCAAATCACCTGCAGCTGAAGATTTGGTTGGGGCAGTTTCCTCCACTGATAACGCCATTGTTCGTTTCGATGGCACAACGGGTAAAATCATTCAGAATTCTGTTATCCTGACCTCTGATGCTGGTAATATTACCGGAGCTAACCGTGTAACTACCAATTCTTTTCGATTGACAACTAGCCCTAATGTGGGTTTACAACTTGTTTCTGATGTAAGTGGAAATGGAACCTGGCAAGGGGCACCTCCCATAGATGTTAAGTACGAAAATGCGATGGTAGTCGCCAATGCAAATGTTTTAAATTTCAATAACGGGATCAATGTTCAAAATATGGGGGGAAACAAAGCGCAGATAACTTTCTATAAAAATAATGTCACCCGTAACCTGATGCAGCTTTCTGCCAGCGATACAATAGATATAAATGTACCTTCACCAGGCGTTTCAATTCCATGGAAAATAGAAGATTACAAAGATGCTGCCACTTTTATCCATTCAAACACCACCAATCCAAGCCGGATTTATGTGCTGACTTCCGGTATCTATGAAATAAATTTCATGTTCAGTGCACAAAACAAAACGGTAAAAAGACAAACGCTTAAAGCTCAGCTGCGAAAAAATGGTACATATATTTTCCCAAACGTAACATCCTATTCATTTACATATCAATATATGGATAATAAAATTTCACACATAAGCTCCTCATTTTTAATTCAATTGGCTGCCAACGACTATATCGAACTGATTTGTAACCGTCAAACGAACGATGGAGAAATGCGACTTGCTGCCGGAGAAAATGTTTTTTTTATCAGATTAATGCGGGAATTATAATAGATAGATTATGAACTACACGGCTTTACATATACATAGAGTTAATAAAATCAGCATATTTTATCCGATTTTTTGTCTGATTTTATTCAACCTTGGAATTACCAATCATACAACAGCACAAGTTGGAATTCAGACCGACACACCAAATGCATCTGCTGTTTTAGACATCGTTTCTACTGATAAAGGATTTCTGATCCCACGCGTTACCTTATCGGCAAGTCTTTCAAGTCCGAGCCCGA
>CANNKD010000136.1 GCA_947505205.1 Bacteroidota bacterium
CAATTTCTGAGAGTTTGAAACTGAATTTTACGATTGATAAATTCGCGACCTGGGTGCCTTTTCCGATGTAATTTTTTTCAAAAGTTTTCATGATTGAGTGTTTTAGGGTTAAATTTTATGCAAGATCAATTAAGCTCATGGAGGGGCACTCAAGGAGGAATTGGAATACCGGAAGGCACTGAGGATATGCCGAGAAAATCCTTGAATGAGTGGAACTAAACCCTGGAATGAGGTAATAACTTAGCATAGAATTAATACCTGAACTCGGTCATGTATACCTGTAGAAAAACCTATCGGAAATGTACCACTGGTGAATTAATCGGGAATATTGGTGGAAAACCAGAGGGGAAAGGGACTATGTCAACCTGATGGGATCGTCATTTATACGTGGAAAAATATTTAAAAAGTTTGTGTTGGATCCGCATTTTAATAGTGTACGGTATTAACACATTCTCCATTTCACATTTCAAACAAGAATTTTCTTTATTTATTTTGGAAGGATAATTAATTAAATAACACCAATATTTAGAACCATTATATATAGATATTGTCTATTGACATTGCTTTTATATGTTTTATATTTGTTAGGAATTCTCAAACAATGAAATTATTACATTATGATAATTTTATCCCGAAGTTTCTTACTAATCAGTTTTGCTTTTATCATATTATCCCTTAAGCAGGATACATTGAGTGGATATACTGTCCCACCCTCAGCCCAATCGGTTTGTGTCGGAGATCTCGATTTGGATGGATTCAGCGATATTTTTATCGGGCATAATTATAATGATGATTATAATTTTGGGGGTGTCTCCATTCTGAGGAATCAAGGTTGGGGATACTTTGCTTTGACTGATTCTATCTTTGCTTTAGCAAATGAATGGGCGGTTGCCACTACGCAATTAGATTCAGACCCACATCCTGAAATTTTGTTTTTAAAAGAGATTTCAAATTGTGAGAATGTTGAAATTATTTTTAACGACATCATGTATGATACATTAATTCTTAATGTCAGTAAACCCGGGTATGCAATTGACTGCCTTGCCACAGGAGACATTGACGGGAATGGATTTATTGATATTGTTTTTGCTTCAAATCAGGGTCTTTTTTGGGGTATTTTTTATAATTATGGGAATAGAAATTTTTCATCTTCTGAAATTCATTATGTAACAACATATTATCCTTCGGGATTAGCTGTAGGGGATTTGAATAATGATGGCAGGGATGACATTGTTCTTTGCGGACAAATCATTGACATTTATTTCAGTTATTCGTCTGGTTTTCAAAACCTGCAACTTAGCGCCGGTGGTTATGCAGGCGGGGTTTCCATTACAGATTTTGATCAGGATGGCGAAAAAGATATTCTTGTTAATTCCGGATTTGGGTCAACAGTTCTTATCATATATAAAAACATTGGAAATTCCACATTTCAAAAAATGCCGGATTTTACTTTTCAACCAGCTTGCGGACGGTTTTTTGTGGCTGATTTCAATAATGATGGTTTTCCTGATGTTATATATCAAAATCCGGATAATGACGGATATATCCTGTGGTACAACCAAGGAAATTTCCAACTGGCAAATTCTCAAAACATTTCTGTTCCATACATTGGAGAACCAGTCAGGAATTTTACTTGTACTGACTTGGATAACAACGCCTTCATTGATATCATCACTGTTAGATTTGATGCATACTATATTGCAAATAATGTTGACATTCGATTTAACGACGGGCAAGGCCATTTTATTCCCAATCCGATTGTCGGAATAAAGAGCCATTCGGATAATATTTCATTCGGGCTATCCAATTATCCCAACCCTTTTCAGAATGAAACCATATTCAATTTTAATTTCAATGAAACCGCATTGGCAGAAGTATCTATTTTTGATCTTCAGGGAGAGTTTGTTACATGTTTAATCAATCAAAAACTGGAAGGAGGTTCCCATACAATAAAATGGTGCGGGCTTGACAACGGCGGTCAACCATGCAAGCCCGGCACCTTCATTGCTTACCTGAAGATAAACAGTAAAATCTGCCAAGTAACCAAAGTTGTAAAAATATAAAACTTAAGGAGATTTCACCATGACAAAATTAAGACTTTTTCAATCCTTGTTGTTGCTTTTTATTGCCACAAGCCTAAATGCACAGTATCCGAGGGATGCTGCTATTGAGTTAGTGCGAAACCAAATGCTAGCAAGTGAAATAGGTCATCTCAACCTCTATGCATCCTTCAATATCAAATTTGGAAGTGAAGGATTACCTTTGTTAAATAAGCAACCTCTTCATTATCCGTATGATGAGAACTGGGTGTTTTTTATTGACGATCATCCCACTGCAAGTTGGAACCATCCATGCCGTTACATTTTTGTGGATGCTATAACCGGAAACGATTCCATTATAACTAATGAAAGTATTTATCCGACAAACTTATCTTCTGATTTTGAAATTCTTTCTCTTATTGATACCTCTTCATGCACCCCAGTTTATAATCAGCCTGTTTCATTTATGTCAAATAACGTAACTTTAAATCCGCATCTGTATGCAGTTATGATTGTCGGCATAGAGGATGACACTGCGGTTCGGCAACCCCAGTCGTGGAATGATATTTCAGCAGTTTATTCAACACTTGAAAAGGTTTATGGTTATAAACCTGAAAATATGTTTGTACATTATTTTACTGGAAACGGAGCTCGGGGGAAAGACCTGGACGGCGGCTTGTTGTCAATTGATATAGATTATGCTGCATATAAGGACATAATTAAACACACATTCAAATGTTTGGCAGGTGAAGAATTCGACCCATTAATACCAAAACTTCATCCGGATGATCAATTATTTGTGTATGTAGATGACCATGGGGATGCGAGTGGTGGCCATTCATGGATAATTTTGCCAGACCCCAATATACCCCCCAATCCTTTCAAGGATATTTATGATACTACTTTAGCAAACTGGGTGAAGAATATTCAATGCGGACAAATGATTTTTCTATTTGAACAATGTTTTTCTGGAGGGTTTAAAGATGATCTTGAAACCCATGTTGGTGATGCATGTAAAAATCGATCGATATATACTTCGACATCAAGCAATTTGGTCGAAAGAATGGATTATAAAATTTCTCATCAGCAGTATGGGGAATTCATTTTCTATTGGACTGCTGCAATAAGAGGTTATTTTCCTGATGTTAAATTTAAGCAGCCATGGATCAATGGGTTTCCTGTTTATGACACACTACTCTACCCTGTATTTCCATATAATTCATGTTTTAGTAATTGTCCTAATAATCCGACTCATCCATACTATAATCCGGATCTGAATGGAGATGGATTTACAACAATGGGAGAAGCCTTTAATTATGCAAATGATTATGGTGCTTGGTCAGTTTCAGGTTTCTTTTGTCCTGATTCCGCTGCATTGCTTTCATATACGGACCCCCAGTCATATAAAAATATCGGTTTTCAAGAGGATTTACAAAGTTTATCGGGTCTAGCAGGTAAAATATTGCAAACTCAAACTGTCGAAAATCGTAGCTATCTTGTTGGTGGACCTTTGGTTGTTGAAAGTAATGCAACTTTATCATTTAACGCATCAGGTGCGGATACTGCAAAAGTATTCTTTATCAATGATCTCGCAGATTTAACCGTTAATGCCGGAGCCCATTTAAATACGGGCTTAGGAATGATTTTTGGCGGCATGGACCAGAATGAAATCAAAATAAGCGGGAGCGTTAACTTGATCAATGATGTCACTTTTAAAAAAATCCCGCCCGGAACTTTTTTTGCAGGACTACAACTAAACAACCATAACACTGAAGTCACGTTGAGCAACGTTCATTTTACCAATGCAGGACTGGTAAACAATGGCCACCACCTTAGAGTTAATGATGGCTCAATTTTTACCAACTGCATGCAGTTGAACTCGAATTATGGTAACATAAATATATCGAATTCAGTCTTTACCGAGACTTCCATATACCTTAATAATTTGTTGCATGATGATACATTTACCGACTCCATCTTTAACAATAGTATTACTGCTTCTGTTAATCATGATGCTATTAACATAAGTAATTATACCAACTTTACTGTCCAAAATAATACTATTTCAGGAGCAGGTACGAATTACAGCGGAATAGGTTTGTTTTATTCGGGTCTCGGTGCTTCGGTTAATTACGACATCGTAAACAATAATATTACAAATTGTCAAACTGGAATCACCGGATACAATTCGAATGCTCTAATACGGTATAATCATATTAATAGCAATAATATTGGAATTAAGTCAGTAAACTACAGTAACTTACGAATACTTGGAGCTCAACTTAACACCCCAAGTAATCTTTCACAAGAAATTAACAATAACACAAGTTACGAGATTTATTCCTATTTCGATTTCCCGTATATCAGATTCAATAAAATTTATGATGAAACCGATCCATCTGGCTGTCTTATTTATGTTGATTCTGATGAACGAGATGGGCTTCTGCCAATTACATTTGACGTGAGGTATAATTGCTGGAAAAATAATTCCATTCCGTCTCAATTATGCTCAATTTATGGGAATAATGCAACGTTTAGTTATGAACCCGTTTTTTGTCTGTCAACTCCCACACATGATACTATTCCAGATCCCAAGGAAGGTATGTTCAATATAGGAGACAGTTTATTTCACGCCGGCAATTTCCTTGAGGCAAAGAACCAGTTTGTTTCTTTAATTGAGCAATATCCTGATTCAAAATATTCTCAGGATGCAATGAAAGAACTTTTTGGTGTTGAAAAATTCGTCACCAATAATTATCTTGCGTTAAAACAATATTATCTTACACATGATTCAATCGTTGCCGATTCAGCATTATCGAAAATCGGTGCATTTCTTGCAACTCGTTGTGATCTTGAATTAGAGGAATTGGAATCAGCAATTTCCTGGTATGAAGATCAAATTTTGAATCCAAAGTCTTCGGAAGATAGCATCTTTGCAATAATAGATCTTGAAGATATTTTCTTGCAAATGGTCAATGGTGGGAATAAAGCAACTTATGTTGGCCGCTTACAACAATTTGTTCCTACTTCTGTTGAAGAATACTCCATATACAGAGATTCCCTCCTCGCCTTAATTCCATTCGATCATACCAAGGATGGCGGTATGGGAAAAACAATAAAAGGATTAAAGCCCGGGGAACTTATACAAAATCAACCGAATCCATTTACAACAAATACTTATATTTATTATAAACTTGGTTCGAATTGTTCACATGTTGAATTGAGAATAACTGATATTCTCGGAAGGATTCGTCAAAAGTTACTCCTTACTGACAATACCTTTGGAATTCATAAAGTCGAATTCAATCCGGAGGAGTTGCATAACGGTGTATATCAATATTCATTAGTGGTTGACGGGAAGCTTGTAGATTCAAAAAAAATGATTTTTATGAAGTGAATTATTTTTCAGTGATTAATCTTGAATTCCCGTGAAATCAAATTCTTATAAAAGGCTGTCTCAAATCACAAGGCAGCCTTTTATTCTGGTCATAATTTGATTGTTAAAATTTTGACAATAAAGCAGTAGCTAAACCATTTTGAAATATCTTATTCCGAAAAGCCATTATGATCATTTTGAAGATATGAGAAAAAAAAGCCCCGGTTTCCCGGGACTAAAAAAATCACATGGTACCTTCATCTGCGAAAGAATAATAGACATCATGTGCCACAATTATATGATCAAGTACAGATATTTCAAGCAATGCTCCGGAATCTTTGAGCTTCTTGGTGATTTTCATATCTGCTTCACTTGGCGTAGCCTGGCCCGACGGATGATTGTGCCCTTTATGTAAAGCTTTACATAAGGGTCATTATGTAAAGTAAATACTTATGTAAAGTAAATTAGTTAACATATTCATATTTAGAGAATAAACTTGAAATTACTTTACATAATATTTTCCCCGGTTTGAGTAAAAATATCCCCTCTGCTAAATTTCCAATCAATTAATTGAAGGTGATTCCTATTGAATTTACCGGGAATAATCCTGTTATTACCGGATTTATTCACCTTAAAATTAATTGGTATTATGAACAAGCAAAACAAGGAAATCAATGAATTGGTTTCTAATGCGCTTTCCTATCTTGAAAATCAACTATTTTATTCATTGAGTGCAGTTGTCCATTACAGAAAGGCATGGAAGCAAATAAGAATTTTCATGGCATTAAATGGGATTAAGGGTTATACACCAGATGTTGGAATACAATTCATTAAGCATAAGTTTAATGATCGAAGTGAAGAGGAACTGACACAATATGAAAGATGGTTTATTAAAAGCATTTTAATGCTGTCGGAATTTCAGGAGACATGCCACATCAAGATACAACCCCGCTCTCGTAAAAAGCCAATTATTTTTAGCGGGCCGATAGGTGAAATCATTTCAGATTTTCTTGACTATAAAAGAGTCGAAGAAAGATTGTCGATCAATAGTATACACTGCTATCAACGTAATCTTTTCCGATTCCTGAGCTTTTGCAATGGAAACAACATCTGTTCTGTTAAAGATATAGACCTGGTTGTTATTCTTCGTTTCCTAAACGAACTGGGTTGCAGGAGAGAAACCCCTGTTTCTATTGTAATTTCAACGCTGCGTAGTTTTATAAAGTACGCATTTGATGAGAAACTATTAGCTACGGACTATTCCCAGAAGATTCCCAGATACAAATCTGTTATTCAACCGAAACTACCCTCAACTTACGCCAGGGAAGAAATAGAAAAGCTTATTTCGTCAGTTGAACGGAGCAGCCCGATTGGGAAACGGAATTATGCTATAATTCTTATGGCTGCAAGACTTGGCCTCAGAGCCTCGGACATCTCTAATTTAATGTTTGAAAACCTGCATTGGAAAACCAGCACAATTGAAATAGAGCAATTTAAGACGGGGAAGGATTTAGTACTTCCATTGTTGCCTGATGTAGGGAATGCAATCATTGATTATTTAAGATATGGTCGTCCAAAATCAGCGGAACCGTATGTATTATTAACGGAAAGGCCACCCTACGGACATTTTACCACAAGCAATGTGGTTACGCATGTTGTTCAGCGAGCATTTATAAATGCCGGGATTAACATCAAAGGTAAAAGATTTGGTCCTCATTCCCTGCGCCATAGTCTGGGATTCAGGATGCTCGAGCAAAGCACGATACTTCCAGTAATTTCGGAAGTTCTTGGACATGAAAGCACAAAGTCCACCAGGTATTATCTCCGGATCGACCTCAAATCAATGAGGCAATGCATGCTTGATGTTCCCCCGGTACCAACTGATTTTTATGAACAGAAAGGAGGCGTTTTTTATGAATAACGGTCATCGTAGTATTTACGGATTGCATATAAAGCAATTTATTGAGATGAAAAGATCGCTTGGCTATAAGTATCAAACAGGCGCTATCATCTTGAACCAAATTGATACTCTGGCAGCAGAAAGAGTGGAAATATCCTTAGGAATAACAAAAGAATTTGCAGAGGTGTGGGGCAAGAAAAAATTCTATGAATCTGATTCTTATCAATATAGTAGGATCGGCTTTCTTGCACAATTTTCTTCATACTTAGATGATTTGGGAATCCAGTCATATATCCCGAAATTGCCACCTTTCCCACAAAGTACATTCATCCCATATATTTATTCGCAAAAAGAGATTAAAGCCCTGTTTAAAGCCAGTGATGAATTAATGCTGAGCTGTGTACAAATGGATTCCTGTATTTTTTGCATGCCTGCACTGATCAGGCTCTTGTACAGCACAGGTTTGCGTATAGGTGAAGCTTTGGCAATGAAAATGGAGGACGTTAACCTGGATGAAAACTATTTACGCGTGAGGGATTCCAAGAATGGTAAGGAGCGTATAATCCCAATTTCTGACTCACTGGCATCTGTTTGTAAAGAATATGTAAGATATCTGGGTCAACTTCCACTGGGAAAAAGAAAATCCGGATACTTTTTTGTCAAACTTGATGGAAATAAATGTGGCCAATCCGTGTGGAGTTGGTTTAGAAAATGTCTGGATAAAGCAGCGATACCATATATCGGACGATGGCAGGGCCCTCGCATTCACGATCTCAGGCATACCTTCGCCGTTACCTCGCTTGCAAACATGGCTGAGTCCGGGATTGATCTTTATGCTTCGCTGCCGATACTCTCTAATTATTTGGGACATCAATCGCTGAAGGCAACAGAGCATTATGTCCGATTAACCGCGAATATGTATCCGAATTTGATTAAAGATGTAGATATGATATGTTTAGACGTATTTCCTAAATTCAGAAATTATGAAGCCGACTGATTTTTCAAACTATATATCCGATTTTATTTCAAGGTATTTGCCCAATGAAAAAGGGGCAAGCGCCAATACGATTACTTCTTACCGGGATACATTTGTTTTGCTTCTGAATTTCACCGAAAAGGTGAAACAGGTGAAAATTGAAAAACTGACCCTTGAGAAAATCACGAAAGACACCATCATAGAATTTCTTGATTGGATTCAAAAGGAAAGAAAATGCAGTAACTCAACGCGAAATGCACGCCTGGCAGCAATTCATTCTTTTTACAAGTATCTGCAATATGAATCTTTAGATTACTTGCATGAATGCCAGAAGATCCTATCCATCAGATTTAAGAAAACCAAAAAGGAGAGCATGACCTATTTGACAATCGAGGGAATAAAATTGCTTTTGCAGCAACCCGATACAACGAATTCAAGAGGAAGGCGCGACTTAACGCTCCTTTCCCTGATGTATGATACCGGGGCAAGGGTGCAGGAAACGATTGATTTAACACCCTCAATGTTACGGCTTAATAAGCCACCTACAATTAAGATTCTCGGCAAAGGTAACAAGGCACGGCTGGTTCCGATGTTGGATGCACAAATTGAGCATCTTAAAAACTATCTGAAAGAGAACCGGTTGAGCGAACCATTCGCCAATATGTATCCTCTGTTCTTTAACAGCAGAAAAGAAAAACTTACCCGTGCCGGCATCAATCACATTATTCAGAAGTATGTAATAGCGGCAAGAAAAGAGAATGAAATGATCATTCCCGAAAACATCAGCTGCCACTCCCTGCGACATTCAAAAGCAATGCATTTACTTCAGGCCGGCATCAATTTGGTATATATCCGTGATATTCTGGGCCATGTATCCATTCAAACCACCGAGATTTATGCAAGGGCCGATTCCAAACAGAAACGCGAAGCCTTGGAAAAAGCCTACGTAAATGTCAATCCAGATGAGGAACCTATTTGGACAAAAGACGAGACTTTGGTTAGCTGGCTGAAGAAATTCTGAGAAATATTATGTAAAGTAAATTTAGTTTTAGCTGCTAACTATGAACGTGTTAACTGATTTACTTTACATAACTATTTACTTTACATAATGACCCAGGATGAGAGACGACGCATGGTTCTCAAGCGCTATGAAGAATATCTTTTTAGGATCAACCACGGTGCCGGAGATTCCGCCTTCGGAAACTTTCACCGTCTTCATGATCTTGTTAGCCCGGTTCAGCAGCAACATCCAGAACTCTTCATAAGGCAGTTCGCCCATCAGGGAATGGAAAATTGTATAGGCATCCTGGCTTCGGGAAATTTTAGGCTTGACAACAACTTCGGCAGCATTTCTTCTGCGCGAGAGGGCAAACATGGAGGCAATCTGGCAGGCACGTTGTTTTCCGATGCCTTTTAC
>CANNKD010000137.1 GCA_947505205.1 Bacteroidota bacterium
ATATTCATTTCTTTTCATTAAATAAATATGCAGATCATCCTCCTGGTGAAAAATTAAAATCAAAACTGCGCTTTGTCTCGGTTCGGTGTCGTGCATTTTATGAAGGAGATATTTCTTTCTGGTGATGGGTTCCATCTTCACTTGAGCATCTTGCCCCGGAAGCGAACCGGATAACCGATGTTCCATGTTTAGAATAAATGACTCAATCTGATTTATTTTCATGCTGCGAAATTAACCATAAAGGACTAAACCAAACTATTTTTGACAAAATCTGGATAACGCCTGATACTTATATGCAATGCATTTTCAACGAATTACCGTTAAATTTGTCACTGAAATTGATAATATTTCATTTAATCGATCCAAATTTCATAAAAAAGCTATTACCTTTACTTTATCAAATTGTATCGATATGATAAAAGAAAAGGAGCATTCTTTTACCAAGGCAGATGGGAAGATCCAGCATTCAAAACAGTTAATCTTGTTCAACGACGATTTTAATACCTTTGATTTTGTCATCGAATCATTGGTTGATGTTTGTGAACACACCCCTGAACAGGCCGAAACCTGCGCCATCATCGTTCATTATAATGGCAAATGTGCCGTAAAATCGGGAAGCAGGAAAGCCTTGCTTCCTTTATTTAAGACATTGAGCGATAGAAATTTAATAGTTGAGATTGATTAAGATGTTCGTAAATAGCCATTGTCCTATAGATTATTTCGTAGTAAATTTTGAGATGTTATCAATCTCTATCAACGGACGCTTTGATTTCAACCTATCAACCCATCAACCCATATAATGTTTGCTGACGAGAAATTGCCAAAAATTGAAGAAGCTTTTGAAAAGCTTTTAGCGAGCATAAAAGAAAATGCTTCTCAGGAAGATATTCAAAAGCTGAAATTGGCTTTTCAATGGGCTTTTGAGTTGTTTAAAGACAGGAAACTGCCTTCCGGTAAATCCTATTTGTTTCATTTGATTGAAGTAGCTGAGATTGCAGTAAGAGATATGGGATTGCGCTCATCCACAGTCATTTCAGCATTTTTGCATAGCAAGGAAATGAGAGCAACTTATACTTCAGAGCAGATAAAATCGACTTTTGGGAATAGCGTTTCAATAATTGTAGATGGCTTTAACAAGGTTTCCGAAATTAGAACTGAGCGTATATCATTTCAATCAGACAATTTCAGAAAGTTGTTTTTAACAATGGTTGAAGATATTCGGGTTATTCTCCTGAAAATCGCACACCGCTTGCACGATTTACGAAACCCCGACGATTATGAACCAAAGAAATTAGAGAATTTTGTTCAGGAAGTGAAGTTTCTCTATATTCCCATTGTCCATCGGCTGGGATTATATAGGATAAAAGCTGAGTTTGAGGAACGGGTGATGAAATACGAAAACCCGGATATCTATCAGAGCATCAGCGATAAAATAATGGCGAGTAAGTCGAAGCAGGAAGTGTTTATGCAGGAATTTATTCAGCCTATACAGCGACGGATCATCATGACGCAGGATATGGATTGCAACATCAAATGGCGAACCAAATCGATTCCTTCTATTTATGCCAAAATGCGTTCGCAAAACGTTGAATTTGAACATGTTTATGATCTTTTTGCTATTCGGATCATTTCAAAAAGTGTTCCCAAAAAGGAAAAAGAAGATTGTTGGAGGATTTACTCCATCGTAACAGATTTATATACACCGAATCCAAAACGTTTGCGCGACTGGATTACTTCGCCTAAAGCCTCGGGTTATGAATCGTTGCATACAACCGTAAAAGCATCTGATGACAAATGGGTTGAAGTGCAGATTCGTTCTGAACGAATGGATGAAATTGCCGAGAAAGGACAGGCGGCACACTGGCAATACAAAGATGGAAAGCAAAAACGCGATACAGACGATTGGTTGAATCAGGTTCGTGATATTCTGGAGAATCCAGACCAGATTAATTTTGAAACACACTCAAAAGGAGTCGGACAACCTGTTTTAGATAAAATATTCATTTTCACGCCAAATGGAGACCTGAAACAACTTTTACAAGGATCTACAGTGCTCGATTTTGCTTATGAAGTACATACCAAAGTTGGCGATACCTGCAATGGCGCCCGTGTTAACAATCGGATTGTGCCGATTCGGCATGTGCTGCACAATGGCGATAAGGTTGAAGTAATCACAAATAAAAAACAGGCGCCAAAGCACGACTGGCTGGCATTTGTGAATACAGAACGCGCCAAAAGTAAAATCAAACGCTATCTCAAGGAACAGGAATCGAAAGAAGCTGATTTTGGCAGAGCCTTGTTGACACGCAAAACGAAAAACTGGAAACTTACCTTTACGGATGAGACTATCAATAATTTGGTGAAACATTATAAATCGCCCAATGCGATGGAGTTTTTCCATTTGATCGCAACCGAGAAAATTGATATGGTCGAGTTGAAAAAATACCTTATCAGTCTGGAAGATGTTGATAATAAAGATATTAGAACACTAAAACCAGAAGAAAGTTTTGAATATAAAACCTATAATACCGACAACCCCAGCGATATTCTGATTATTGAGGAAGGTCTTTCAAATGTAAATTATAAGTTATCAAAATGTTGTAACCCGATCCCCGGAGATGCTGTTTTTGGTTTCGTAACCATCAGCAGCGGTATCACCATTCACCGCAAATCGTGTCCCAATGCAAAGAGTTTAAACGAACGATACAATTACAGGCTGCTGGATGTGAAATGGAGAGAGGCAAAAGATGCTTCAACTTTCCAGACAACCATAAAGCTAAGTGGAAGAGATGTTTTGGGATTGGTTGGTGAAATCACGAAGGTTATTTCAGGCGATTTGAAGGTAAATATGCGTTCTATCTCCTTCGATTCGCGCGATGGCCACTTCGATGGTAAAATCATCGTGCAGATAAAAGATACCGATCATCTGGAACAACTGATTCATAAACTTGGAAAGATTCATGGCGTGGAAAAAGTGTATAGGGTTGATTGAGAGTGAGTTCGGAGTGAACTACCTGCCAGGCTGCGCCAGCAGACAGGAAGTACCTAAAGTACTTGGAGTGCCTAAAGTACTTAGAGTTGATTAGTTTAATTTTTAAATTTTCAAATTGTCGAATTGTCACATTTTCAAATTGCTACATTTTCAAATTGTCACATTTTCAAATTTTCAAATTAGCACATGATACTACAACTACCCATTATTTCATTGATTATTCTCGGACTTGGAATTTGGTTCTGGGTGAAGAAAAAAAAACCACTTGCCATTATGTTTATTGGCGTTGCCTTAATGGGTTTTTTGTTGTTTTTCGTTGTTTGGCATTTGTTCCCTAATAAAGTGCCGTTTTAAGTTTGATTTTTCAAAATTCAGGCTCAATCGTCAAATGTAAACCAGCCCTGAATCAAGGGCGTTTTGTCTTCCTGATCATCTTATACTATCTGTCTTCATTTTCTATTGAAGACAATTAGCTGAATTGGGTTGGTTGAATGCTTATTCAGAATACAAAAAGATATTTTTAGCTATGTTCCTTGACAATCATTGCTTGTAATTGTAACTTTACAGCAAGGGATATTATATATTTTTACAAAAAGGATGAGTAGGAGTCGCCATGAGAATTTGAATATCATTTTATAAATATCGAAATTTCATTTGTGATCATTGATTTATTAGATATTTTCAGGATTCATTTTTTAATTGTAAAAAAAAAATGATGTTTACACGCGAAAACTGCCTTGAATCGTGGGACTTGGGTATAATTGACAAGCTTTTTTTGGTTATTCTTTGTCCTCAAAAATCAAAAATTAGGATGAAGCAATTGGCAGTTATCACACTTTTGTTTCTTTTTACATGCAGTATTTCACCTGCGCAACAAGTGAATTCTACAACTGTTTATCCTAAAATAGTTGGTTATTCGAGTATTCTGTTTCCAATTGTGGTACTTGATAAAAACGCGGCTGTGATTAATTTCAATGACAGCTATACTGTTGGCTTTCCGGTTGGTATCAATATTTTAAAGAGTGATAAAATCGGATTTAGTTTTGAGATTGTACCACTTATAAAGGTTGAAGACGGGAAGGATAAAATGAGTAATTTATTGTTCCATCCGGGTATTATGTTTCGCTACAAAAATGGGTTTACATTTATCTCCAGAGTAGCTTTTGAAACAAGTGGAAGATACGGAATAACTCCTGTATTTAACAAAAGACTAATCAAAGGGAAAAATATCAATTTTATGACAGCAGTTTCGTTGCCAATGCGTTTTGGAAATGAGAAACCACCATCTATCGGTATTGCTATCCAATTTGGAATTGCGTTCTGATAAGATGTGATATATTTTTATAATTTTATAATTTTACGTGTATAACGAATGGTAAAAAAAGCAAATGCTATGAACTCGATACAGAAAAAATGCAAAGTTGAACTTCTATGCGTGTTTCAGACGTCGCACTATGTATTTCTACTAGTGTGCCAAACCTTTAGCTTTATGTTAGCATTAACCTTTCTGTTTTCAGGATGCAAGCCAAAACCACAAACTTTAGGACCTATATATGGTGAATCACCGGTATTGCAAACCACTACGATTTATCATTTTGCAGTGCATCCGCTTCATAATCCTGCCAAACTGTTGGAATCGTACCAGCCACTGATGGATTATATGAACGGGAAACTTACCGGGGTACAATTCACGCTGGAAGCATCGAGGGATTATGCCAATTTCGAACAGAAATATTCAGACAGCATACCAGAATTTCTATTGCCAAACCCATGGCAGACACTTCAGGCAATAAAATCAGGATACACTGTTATTGCTATGGCTGGCGATCCGGCCGATTTCAAAGGTATATTCATAGTTCGCAAAGATGGAGGCATTCGTGAACCTGCCGATCTCAAAGGGAAAGCGGTAAGTTATCCGTCGCCAACAGCGCTTGCAGCTTGTATTATGCCACAATATTTTCTGCACACTCATGGTATCAATGTGAATGCCGATATTGAAAACAAGTACGTGGGCTCACAAGAATCGTCCATCATGAATGTATTTTTAAAGAAAACAGCAGCCGGTGCAACCTGGCCACCACCCTGGCGGGCGTTTCAGAAAGAGCATCCAAAGGAGGCTGAAGAATTACAGGTTTTATTGGAAACCGAATCACTTGTAAATAATTCGGTAATGGTCCGGGATGATATTCCATCGGATATCCGCGATCAGATTCAAAAGCTCCTCATCGGTCTCAATGAAACTGAGCAGGGGCGGGTAATACTCTCCGGTATGGAGATGGCCAGTTTATTTTCGGCCACTAACAAGGATTACGACATAGTTCAAGCATATATCAACCGTTTTGAGAAGGAAATCAGAAAGGTAATATCAAAATGAAGATAAAAAAAATACGAAACTTCCTGTTTGGCACACTGCGTGGCCGCCTTATACTTAGCGTAGCCCTGGTGCATGCCGTTATGATGACACTTTTTATTGTTGATTTAACAAACCGCCACCGGGCTTTGCTCCTCGACCAGCAATTGGTAGAAGCTAATGCGCTGACACGGGCGCTTTCAACTTCAGCTGCCGGATGGATTGCGGCCAACGATGTAGCCGGACTTCAGGAAATTGTTGATGCCCAAATCAGCTACCCTGAAGTTTTGTTCGCTATACTTACCGATGAAAATGGACAAATTTTGGCGCATACCGATCCTAACAAAACCGGGCAATTTCTTCTCGATCTTCCGAAAGATGATCAACTGACCATTATTAATAAATCACCCGGCCTGGTCGATGTGATCAATCCGGTAATTCTATCCGGTAAACATGTAGGCTGGGCTCGTATCGGGTTGGGGCAAAAAGTTTCGGATAAGAAACTTCAATCCATTATAAACGATGGAATATTGTACGCGCTACTCGCGATATTGGTGGGATCGCTCATAGCATGGATAATGGGCCGCCGTATTACGCGCAGATTATATGCGGTTCAGAATACCATGAACCTGATCAGTGCCGGCGATCATTCGGCACGTACACTTCTCTCCGGAACCGACGAGCCAGCCGTGCTGGCTAACGAATTTAATGCCATGCTCGATGCGCTCGATGAGAGCGGATCCCGTTTCAAAAAACTATTCAACGCAGCATCGGTGCCCCTTTGCTTTGTCAATAGCGATGGCGTCATTGGCGAATACAACCACCGGTTTGAACAAACACTTGGATACACCCATAAGGAAATACCCACAATAAATGAATGGTGGCAGCTTGCCTATCCCGATCCGGAATACAGGAAGAAAGTAATCACCCAATGGCAATTGGCCATAAAAACCGCTTCGGATCATAATACCAATATTGAACCTGCCGAATACAAGCTTACCGGCAAAAACGGGGAGATTCGTACCATGATTATCTCTGGAACTACAATCGGCGACAGCCTGCTGGCTTCCTTTATCGACATTACCGAGCGCAAACAGGCAGAGGAGGCAATACGCAAAAGCGAAGAAAAATATCGTTCATTAATCCAGAATATTGAGGCAGCAATTGTTGTTCATAAATCCGATACACAAATAGTAATGTGCAATCCACAAGCGGAAAATTTGCTTGGGCTGACGGAAGAACAACTGTTAGGAAAGAAAGCCATTGATCCGGACTGGCATTTCTTACGTGAAGATGGAACGGTTATGCCTGTTGTAGAATACCCTGTAAATCAGATTCTTGCAAAGAACAGCATATTAAAGAACGTTGTTACCGGAGTGCACCAGCCTAACAAAGAAAATATTGTGTGGGTTTTGGTTAATGCAGATCCGGTTTATAGTGATGCAGGTGAAATCGTACAAGTGATTGTAACCTTTATCGATATTACCGATCGCAAACGGGCGGAAGAAGCACTTACGCTAACGCGCAAGAGCATAGAGTCTGCCTCCGATGCACTATACTGGATGAAACCAAATGGTACGATTGTGGATGTGAATGAAGCGGCTTGTCGGTTACTCGGCTATTCACGCAAAGAATTACTTCAGTTGTCAGTTCCGGATGTGGATGCTCATTACAACGCGGAAATTTGGGCGCAGCATTTTCCAGAACTTCAGAAGCATGGAACATTAAAGTTTGAATCAGAGCAACGAACAAAAGATGGACGGTTGATACCGGTAGAAATTGTTGCAAATTATATTCAACGAGGTGATGAAGAATATAATTGTGCGTTCGTTCGCGATATTACCGATCGCAAACGTGCGGAAGAAATCTTGCAAAAAAGTGAAGCCAGCTTAAGAGAAGCACAGCGTATTGCACGGATGGGCAGTTGGGAGCTAGATCATAGCAACAACACACTGAAATGGTCGGATGAAATATTTACGATCATTGAAAGAGATCCGGCAACCACTGAACTCACCTATGAAGCCTTCCTGGAAATGGTCCATCCCGATGACCGGGAAGCATTAAACAAAGCTTTTACTGAATCGGTGGCAAACAAAACAAAATATGAAGTGATTCACCGGATCATCCTTCCCGACGCACGAATTAAGTATCTCCACGAACAGGGAGAAACGGACTATAATGAAAAAGGCGAACCTATCCGTTCCTTTGGTACCGGTCAGGACATCACTGAACGCATATTGGCGGAGAATGCGTTGCGCAAAAGTGAATTGAATTACCGTCATTTGATCGAATCCCTGAACGAAGGCATCTGGATGATTGACGAGAAAGCAGTAACGACTTTTGTCAATCCGATCATGGCTGAGATGCTCGGCTATACAGTGGAGGAAATGCTAGGCCGGCACCTCTTTTCAGTTATGGACGAGCAAGGCATCCAGATTGCCAGCCGAAACCTTGAGCGCCGCCAACAAGGCTTCAGGGAGAATCATGAATTCCAATTTATACGCAAGAACGGAGTGCGCATCTATACCAGCCTGGAAACTGGACCTGTCACCGATGCGGACGGCAATTACCGTGGTGCCGTCGCTGGTGTTATAGATATTACCCAACGCAAACAAGCGGAAGTGGCTCTTCGCGAAAGTGAATTGAAATATCGTTCTCTTATCGAGGCTTCAAGCGACGCCATTTTTTGTGTGGATGAAAAGGGAGAATACCAATTCACGAATAAACTATTTGCATCGACCTTCGGCAAATCTCCGGATTATTTTATTGGAAAAACCTTTTGGGATATTTACCCGAAAGAGCATGCCGATTATAGATTCGAAACGACAAAAAGGGTTATTCAGACCAGCGAAAGCGAGTCTATAGAAGTCGAAGTTCCCTTGCCGGATAAAACCTTGTTTTTCTATGCCACAGCCAATCCGATAAAAGATGAAGCCGGCAAAGTATTATTAGTGCTGACCCATGCTGTCAACATTACCAATCTCAAGAATGCAGAAGCCGCGTTGAAGAAGAGTGAGGAAAGATTTAAGGCACTGGCTGATACATCGCCTCTTGCCATTTACGCTTCGGTTGGTATCGAGCAGAAAGCCACCTACATGAATCCAACCTTTGTTAAACTCTTCGGCTATACCTTAGAGGAAGTTCCGAGCGCGAAGCAGTGGTGGCCTATGGCATATCCGGACGAAAATTACCGCCGACAGGTAGAGGAGGAATGGCAGCGGAGAGTTGCGAAAGCAATCGAAACACATTCGGAGATTGAACCGATTGAGGCTGTGGTTAACTGCAAGGATGGCTCCCAAAAGAACATACTCTGGGGATTCGAAACTCTGGACGAAGAAAACTGGGCATTCGGACTTGACCTGACCGAGCGCAAGAAGGCGGAAGAACGGGTCAAAAATCAATTAGATGAACTTCGCCGCTGGCAGGAAGTAACACTGGGGCGTGAAGAACGGGTTCAGGAAATGAAACGCGAGGTGAACGAACTCTGCCGCCACCACGGTGAGCCAATTCGCTACCCCAGTCAGGAAACCGACACAGATGAGATAAGTTAAGAACCAAATAAGAAATAAAAGGAGCGAATCATGCCCGACGAAGTAAAGCCAATAAAATATCCGATACTTGAACATTTCGAAGTGCCCGAGGCGGTGCTCAAGAGCTGGCAGATTACTGTTGACCTGCTCGCGAAAATTGCCAATATACCGGCGGCACTGATTATGCGGGTGCATGAGAAAGAAATTGAAGTGTTCGTGAGTAGCCAAAGCGCGGGCAATGTTTACCATCAGGGCGAAAAGGCACCGCTCGATTTCGGCCTTTACTGCGAAACAGTGATGAACACGCAGCACGAGCTTCTGGTGCCAAACGCACTGAAAGATCCCTTATGGGAGAAGAATCCGGATATCAAGTTGGGGATGATTTCTTATTGCGGGCTTCCGCTGACCTGGCCCGGAGGGGAAATATTCGGTACCATCTGCATTCTTGATAATCAGGAACATTTTTATACGTCGGAAATTCGTGATTTACTGGAGCGGTTTCGCGACAGCGTCCAGTTCAGTCTCGAAGCTATTTACCAGTCCTCTTTGGAACATGAACGGGCGGATGAAGCAATGAAAGAACAAAACTCAACATTACGCAGCGCTTTCGACAGCACCAACGCTCACATCTTTTCTCTTGACAGACAATATCTTTACACGAGTTTCAATAAGAGTCATGCTGGCGTTATGAAGGCAATCTATGGCGTGGAGATTGAAATAGGTCACAGCTTGTTCGATTACCAGACTGTGCCGGAGGATCGGGAAAAAGAAAAACGAAACATTGACAGGGCCCTAGTAGGAGAAAAGTTTATTGAGTCGG
>CANNKD010000138.1 GCA_947505205.1 Bacteroidota bacterium
ACGGTTATATTTTACAGCATTGTTGAATAAATTTATCAACACCTGCCGTAAGCGATGATGGTCGGCTTTGACAAAAAGTGGTTCATGGCCAGCATCAATCAATTCAAATTTCACGTGCATTGCCCGAGCCGCCGGATCAATGGTGTCTATTGCTTCCCGGATGATTCTGCTTAGATGAACAGGAACAAACGAAAGCGAAACCCGGCCCGCTTCGATGCCTGAAATGTCTAAAACCTCGTTGATAAGGTTGAGAAGATGTTTTCCGCTGTTCAGTATGTGTTCTACCCCCTTTTTGTGGGATGCTTTCAACTCGCCCATCTCCAATAACTGCGCAAAGCCAAGTATTGAATTCATGGGTGTACGCAGTTCGTGGCTCATGCGGGAAAGGAATTCACTTTTAGCCTGATTTGCTTTCTCAGCTTCGTTTTTTGCTACAATCAAGGCATGTTCAATCCGTTTTCGTTCGGTGATATCGATTTTGATGGCGATAAAGCTGGAAATATTACCCATCGAATCCAAAACAGGCGTGATGGTTTGTTCTTCATAATAAAGACTGCCGTCTTTCCGGCGGTTTATCAGTTCACCTGTCCATACTTCCTTATTCAGTAACGTATCCCAGAATCTCGTGTGAAAATCCTTATCCTGCTTCCCTGATTTTACGAGTGAGCCAGGCGTTTTCCCTATGGCCTCGTCTACCTGATATCCTGTGAGCCCGGTGAAAGCTGAATTTGCCCACTGGATAATGCCTTTGATATCGGTAATAATAATGGCAAGTGCAAAGGATTCGAAGGCAGCACTTTGCATGGCAAGGGCTGCTTCCGATTCTTTACGAAATGTAATATCGCGGATAATCGAAAGCACTTCATCGGCAGAGGAAACAATAATCCTGTCTTCGAAATTCCTTGGTTGACCATTAACCGTAAGGGAATATTCAAAAGCTACCATTTCCTCATGATGAAATGCCTTTTCAATCGCAGCCATGCATTGAATGGCCAGTTCGGGAGGCAGCACCTGGCTGATGGTTTTTCCTGTAAATTGTTCTTCAGGAACAAAAAGCATGTTTTGGTCTGTTGACATGTAATCCAGCAAGGTTCCATCCCTTCGGATGCGAAACATCAAATCGGGAACTGCACGGATAATGGCAGCCTTTTCGGCTTCACTCCTCCGAAGGGAATTCTCTGCCTCTTCACGTTCTGTAATATCATGGTAATTCAGCAGTACACCTTGAATAACCGGATCGTTCGCAAGATTGGTTGCGGTAAGTTCGATCGGCTTATAACTGCCATTTTTACATTTGTAACGATAGGTTACCGTTTTTACTGATTTGTCATTTTTAACGAGATCGGAAAATTCCTTTTGAATACGGTCAAGGTCATCAGGGTAAATGGTCAACCAACCGTCTGTTCCGATCAGATCCTGGGGTTTCCAGCCAAAGTACTTTTCGATGTTGGGGCTTTTGTATTTCATTACACCATCCATCCCCATGATCCCGATCACGTCTGAAATATTTGAAATCATTGTACTATGCAGGATATTTTGAAACTGCAACGCATCCTGTGCCATTTTCTGTTGGGTGATGTCGGTCAACGAGGTAATGCGTATATTTCGACCCTTATAGTACATCATCCTTCCGCGTAACAAGCAAGGAAAAGTTGTACCATCCTTTCGCTGGGCGATTGCTTCGTAAGGATCTTCTGTGCCTGACAACATGTTATTCATGACGATCTCCCTGCATTCGGGCGCTATCCAGTCGGTTCCGTACCTGCTCAGGGCTTCATCATTCGTGTACCCGAACATGATTTCGGCAGCCATGTTTTGCTCGATGCAGAGCCCTTTTTCAGAAAAGAAGATTGCTTCATACGAAGCTTCCGATAAACCACGGTACTTTTCATTGCTCTCTTCAAGGTCCTCATCCACCTGTTTGCGCTCGGTAATGTCGGTAATAAACCCATGCCATAGGATCGTGCCATCTTCATTGGCTTGCGGCAAGGCATTGCCCGATAACCAACGCACAGTACCATCATCGAACTTTACCCGATACTCGTGTTGCCAAATTGTGTTGTTTTTTGCCGATGCCTGAATGGAAGCAACTATGCCGTCGAAATCGTCCGGATGAAGCCTGGTAAATACTGCTGAAGCATCATGGGCTATTTCTTCGCGGCTTACCCGGTAAATATCCTGAATGCCATCACTGGCATAAGGGAAACAGGAGGAACCATCGGGGTTCAATTGGAATTGGTAAACAACGCCCGGCACCCGGTCGGCAATCTTTTCCAACCTGCTCAAGGCCTCCTGATACTGTGCAGTTCTCCTATAGACCGTTTGTTCCAGGTTAGTATTCAGTTCAATAATTTTCAGTTCTTGTTGTCTGCGTTCGGTAATATCAACCACAGTTACAAAGCATTGCCCCATACTTTCGGTGACAATACCCGAAAGATGGACATACACCGGCTGGTTGCCGGAAGTTGTCAGGGTTACTTCGCAGGATTCCTTTGTGTTGTTTTTAAATGATTTCTCCAAAAAGAGTTTGAAAACATCCTGGGTATCTTTGGAGATAAAAAAGTGGAAATGGTTGTTTATTAAATGCGAACGATCTTTACCCAGCATAAGCGCCCCGGCGAGGTTTAACTCAATAATTTCGCCGTTGCGCGATAGTGTAAAGTAGCCGGAAGGCGCCAGGTCGTACAATCTGATATACTTGTCATTCGCAACTTCTGCCACAGCCTGTGCATTGCGGAGTTCTTCATTCTGCAATTCCAGTTCAATCTGATGTACTTCAAGTTCGTGGATGAGTCTGAGTGATTCGACTTCAGAAAATGGCGAAGCAGTTTTTGATGATTTCTTTTTTAGCAACTCTTCTGCCTTCTGACGCAATGCCGCTGCTTCGGATTTGTTTTCGTGGTTTTTCATACTTCTTTCTTGATTTTGAGCAGCGTAATGGGTCTTTATGATACAGGGTTGATTAGCCAAAAAAGGGCGTGAACCTCAGCAAAAATCAGATCATAGAGGTACTGCCAAGCACCCAACTCAACTGAAATAGCAAAAGGAACAAACCCGTTGGGGGCGTCCGCAAAAACTATTTCCCTGAGTTTAAAAAAATGGCAGTTTTCTATGAGAGAAACATTAGCAACGCAATAATATTTATATAATTAAGAACGATTAAAAAGCTTATAACTGGTATTTTATATGAATCCAGACACAAAATTAAATATAAAACCAAGATAATTAAATAATGTTCTAAATATCAGAAAGAAATATTTTGATATTTGAACAAAGATTGCTTTAGAAATTGTCTAAAATTTATCCTTTGGCAATTTTTTGTGTATTAAGCCCTCATACTTGGTAAAAGTATATGATATTTCTCGTTTCTAAACGAAAAATAGTATATTTATTTTCGTTTTGAAACGAAAATTGTAAAATAAAGTTTCCCAACAAACGAGCGGAATATACACATTGATCCGCAGCGGGGATTGAGTATGACACACGCGCTACAAGCGCGCGCGCAATGTCATTAAGTTAAGGATTTTGAATCTGAAATATTTTTACCGCAAACCTGCCTGGCTGGCAGACAGGGTTCGCTGAGAAGGCGCAAAGAGCCACAGAGTACTTATCCGGTGACCATCTTTGCGAAACCCTATCTGCCGGCCAGGCAGGTCTGCGCATACCTTTGCGTCTCCCAGTCTGCGCCAGGCAGGTCTGCGGTTAATTTTTGTAACATTTTCTGTTAACTTAATGACATTGAGCGCGCGCGAGCGAAGGATTATTGATGCACGAGTGAAATGGAATGGATTACCTTCGGTGAGATCGCTTCGCTAAGTTACAAATCCGATATTTAAAGAAAACAAAGTAAAGTGAAAGGCACTGATTATAAATCAGCGCCAGCGTGGGAATTTTGTAATGTATTCCGCCCTGACCTATTGTTTCACTATTCATATCGAGGAGTTTACCACCAGCCGGGTGTGCTTCGACTCCGCTCAGCAACCATGCTTCGACTCCGCTCAGCATGACAAAGTAATTATGTGCAGCAAAAAGACAGAGAAGCCCGCAGCAATTGCTTTTCTGCCAGTGCGCTATGCCTTGCAAGGGCGATGGGGTTTTGATGCAATTTTGAAATGGAATGGATTACAAATTCACACACGGATTGGGGAGCGTTTTGACATCCTATGCTAATATTATTCAACACTTTAAGAAAAAAATATTTGCATATTTACTCTTCTATATAGTATCTTTGATTACGATAATTTCTTGATGAAGACTAATTTCTTTTAAACCTAACCTGCCTTATGCATATGGGGGGAAATAGTAAAAATACATTAAGTATTACAATCTTATCAGGATTCGATGATTTTACCCATTCATTGAATGAAGAATTATCATTTAAATTTGAGTCAAACTTCCCGGATTCCTTTGTAAACAGAGTATTCCATTTCAATGTTAAAAGCATTATTTCCTATAATTTTTATTCCAGTTTAGCTTTAAAATGTGTTTTACCTTATGCCTCAAACGTTGAAATGATGGATGGAGAAAACATCTGCCCGCAAAATTATTTAATCAATCCACAGATTGCTGTTCAACAGCAAAAAAAAGATTAAAATGCTGAATATTGATTGTCAATAGATTAAGTTGATGAGTATCATAGAATATATATCTAATTAGATAATGTCCATAAACTTAAAACTAAAAAAATTCAAAGTAATGAAAGCAATTTATTCTTTAAACAAATTTGAGATCAGATTTCTGTATCTGATTGTATTAATGGTTGGATTAACATCTACCCTGAAAGCACAAATGCCTGCCGCCATCACCATTGATCCTCCCAACGCAACGGCATATGATGAAATAACACTTTTTTTTGATCCGGGACTTGCATGTTTTGAAAACGGTAGTTTGGTTGGATCACCATCTTTAGCGCTTCATTCAGGAGTAAAACTTATTACCGGAGAAATCTGGCAGTATATAATTAATTTTGATGCTACCGGTGCAAACGGGCAAGCGACAACGCTTATGCCAACCGGTGATGGACGATACTCGATTACTTACACTCCATCAGAATATTATGGATTTCCGGAAGGAACTATTGTGACTGACATTTGCGCAGTTTTTAACAATGGAATTGACTGGTCACAGGATGGTCGTGATTTCATTCCCGACACCCAAAATTGTATGGATTTTTTTATCCCTTTAAATTATCAACCAGATAATCCCGAGTTTCATTATCATCTGAATATGAATAAGTTGATAATGGATGGAAATTTTGATCCATCAACAGATCTGGTTTATGTAGAAATTGAAGGATTAGTAACCGCCCCTCTCACCGATGAAAACCTGGATGGAATTTATGATGCAACCATTATTGAAGGCATTGAAGTCGGGATGACTTACCTGTATAAATTCAGAATCAATGCGGATCAATACGAAGATTTTACGCGGGAAATTACCGCTGTTCCTGCCGTAATGAATGTTGATGTCTGGTGGAACAATGAGCCGATAGGTGCAATGATTACATTTATTGTCGATATGAATTATCAGGCTGAACTTGGTATTTTTAACCAGGAGACTGATTTTATGGATATTGCTGGAACGATGAATGGTTGGGGAGGTTCAACTCCAATGGAATCTATAGGCCCTAATCTTTATTCGATTACTTTATTTTCAGAGCCAGGAATTGTTGAATATAAATTCAGAATTAACGCCAATTGGGGTACTTCAGAATTTCCTAATTATGGACCAAACAGAATGACCTGGGCAACATTGAATGATGTAACACTTTCGCATTACTATGATGATTATAATCCAAACACCTGGCCTGCAACTTTCAATGTGGATATGAATGCAGAAATTGAGGCCGGAAATTTTAATCCGGTAAATGATTATCTGGATATAGCAGGGACAATGGTTAGCTGGAACAATAGTCACTGCGTGCTTTTTGACAGAGATTGGACTGGAGAAGGGATTTATACAATCAACCTGCTGATTGATACAACCAATCCTTACATTGAGTTTAAATTTCGGATAAATGGCAACTGGGAAACTTCAGAATTTCCATCGTGGGGACCGAATAGGTTTTGGACTGTTCAGGATACATCAGGCGGATTGACCAATTTGTTTGAATGCATTTACAATATTACAGATGTTCCCTATGCTCCCTATGTGTATAATGTATCGATTGCAGGCGATCCAATGGTAGGCATTGAGATTTCTGGTGTATATACATATTTTGATCCCAATGCGGATGGTGAGGGGCAAACGCTTTACCAATGGTTAAGATCAGATAACCCATCCGGAGAGAATGCAGGCATAATCGATGGCGCGATATTTCAAAACTATACCATCGCACCGGAAGATTTTGGTAAATACCTTGTTTTTCAAGTAACACCGGTAGCTATAACCGGTGATCCGTCAATTGGATTACCCGTAACTGTTGTTTCAGAAATGGTAGGCACCATTGGTATTGCTGAGAATGGAAGTTGGGATCTAAAAATATCACCGAATCCGGCTTACGAATTGCTGAACATCGACAGTCGTGTAAAACTTGAAAAGGCTGAGATATATAACCTTTTTGGACAGATTCTTTATGCTGTTGAGCATATGAATTCGCAGAAAGCAAGCATTTCTGTTTCTGGTTTCAAAACCGGGACCTATGTTATCAAATGCTTTGACCAGAAAGGAAGATATACGACAAATACATTCACTAAATTTTAATAATACTTCATAATCGAAAATCTGTTTTTTTAGGTTTGATACTATAACTGGTATTATTACCAATGGTTTACAGCATAAATCGATTGTCTTTAATCTTAATATTTTAAAATCTTTTTTCGTAGATATTTTATCAGTTATTAATTGCAAAAAAAATACCGCCATGAAAACACGTAATTACTTTTTGATTTGTTTATTGGTTTTGAGTTTTGCGGCCAATGCACAGCCTTTTGTTGAACAAACGGGGATTTCATTAAAGAATGTTTACAATAGCTCAGTTTCTTGGGGTGATTATGACAACGATGGTGATCTGGATATTTTACTAACCGGCAATGGTCAGTTCCCTAATGGTGGGACTTGGTCTAAAATCTATAAAAACAATTATCCGGAAAATAGCTTTACTGAACAGATAGGATTGGGCTTAATAGGTGTAGCATATGGCACAGTTGAATGGGGTGATTATGACAATGACGGAGATCTCGATATATTATTGGTAGGTTGGCAAATTCACCCTGCGATATATCGCAACAACTATCCTGAAAATAGCTTTACAGCTCAAACTATTAACTCAGGTTATGGTTCTCAAGGATGTTTAGCTTCCTGGGCAGATTACGATAACGATGGAGATTTGGATATTTTATTATCAGGAGTTTCTCCACTGTACACACCTATTATCTATCATAACAATTATCCGGAAGATAGTTACACCGAACAAACCAACATTTCATTGCCAGCTGTTCATAGAGGATCATTTGCATGGGCAGATTATGACAATGACGGGGATTTGGATATTATACTATCTACGGGTTCATCAGATTATATTTCTAAAATTTATTGTAACAATTATCCTGATAATAGTTTTTCTGAACAAATTAATATTTCATTACCAAGTGCTAATATAAGCTCAGTTGATTGGGGTGATTATGACAACGATGGGGATTTGGACATTATATTTACTGGAACTACACAAGAAAGTAAGATTTCTAAGATTTATCGTAACAATTATCCTGATAATAGTTTTACTGAGCAGACTAATATTTTATTGACAGGTGTTACTCAAAGTTCTGTTGAATGGGGTGATTATGACAATGATGGAGATTTGGATATTATACTTAATGGATGGGGTGGTGAAGAAGGAATTGTTTCTAAGATTTATCGAAACAATTTTCCCGATAATAGCTTTACTGAACAAATCGATATTTTGTTATTAGGTCTTGGTGGTGGTTCAGTAGATTGGGGGGATTATGATAATGACGGCGACCTTGATATTTTATTAACGGGTGAGCGTTACATCAATGGGCATCCGAATCCTTTTTCAAAAATTTATAAGAACGAGGGAAATAATTTTAATACAGATCCTATTTCTCCAAACGAAATTAATTTCGACGGAACAAGATTTACATGGAATAAAGCGGCAGATAATCAAACTCCTCAAAACGCATTAACCTACAATGTTCGAATTGGAACAGACTTAAATAGCGACTATGTAAAATCCTCAATGGCTGATAAAAATACAGGATACCGCAAAATTGTTCAAATAGGTAATGTTCAGCAAAATAACTTTTTCCCTTTTACATCAAATTATTCGATTCCTGGTGCGTATTTTTTTAGTGTTCAGTCTATTGACCAGGTTTTTGCCGGTTCCGCCTGGTCTAATGAAAAATTATTTGCAATGAATGCTTCCCTGGAACCAGATAGTATAACTGCAAATGGAGTCAGATTAAGAGGCATAGTCAATCCTTTAGAAGTTAACACTACTATTTCATTTGAATATGGAATAACTACAGGTTATGGAATTATAATAAACGCAACACCCAGTAATGCAACGGGAACGAATAATGTAAATGTTACATCCAATTTATGCAGATTGTTATCCAATACGAAATATCATTTTCGCGTCAAAGCAGAAAATTCTTTTGGTACATTTTATGGGAATGATCGAGTGTTTTTTACATTACCTTTTACAGCTACACCTGAAGCTATACAAAATATTAGCGCGGGAGCACAAGGCAATATATTGTCTGTAAGCCCTTTATGTAATATAACTTCTTACAAATGGTATTATTCATTTCTTCCAGGTCAGGATTACCTGGAATTTTATCCACCACAAAATAGTAATACATATACTCCATATTTCACTCTTGGACAAACCTATTATATAATTTGTAAGGGAATAGCAGACGGTATTGAATATACCAGTAATGAGGTTCAGGTTAATGTTACCCCTTATGCCGATGCGGTTGCAAACAACCGTATTGAGTTTTACCAAAACGTTACGCCAAGCCCAGATAATCCTGAGAATTTGATTATGCCGGGTAAGAAAGTACGTTTCAAACTGCGTACCGCGAATAACTATACGCAGAACTTACTAACACTCAAAGGTTATATCCGTTCAGACAATCCATATATAACAATTCTGGATAGCATTGGCACTTTTAACAATATCCTGATGGGACAGGAAGGATGGTCCTCTGATTATTATGAAGTTCAGGTTTCACCTGATCTGCCACCCAATGCTCAAATATTCTTTCTGCTAACTATGCGTGATGAAATTGTCACGACTGAGCAATGGAAGAGCCAGTTCGGGATACCATTCCTGCAGGTTTCAAATGTCTATTTTGATGATGATAATTTCAGGGATAGCCAGGGAAATAACAATCAAACCGTGCAAAATGGTGAAACGATTGAGATTCTACCATTGGTAAAAAATAAAAGTGTTACAAATTTTTATAGTGTCAATGGTAATTTAACAAGTTCAACCTCAGGCACATCCATTTGGAATAACCAGATTGG
>CANNKD010000139.1 GCA_947505205.1 Bacteroidota bacterium
CAATAATTCAATGATTTCAGGGCTTTGTTTCTCTGTAAAGGCCAAATTTGAAGCTCTAAATCCATTTTCTGTTACAATTGACAAATCGAGTGGAAGGTAGAAATCCGTGCCGTTCTTTGCCATCAGCTTATTTGAAATCCCCCAAACTTTTATTTTTTCTCTTTCAGATTGGTACAAATTCATTGATGCTAATTTTTCATAAATCAATCCAATCCTTTTTTTGCTTTCATTTAAATTTTCTTCATCGGTTTCTAGCGATATTTTTTTAAGCACTTCCAAATAGTCGTCAAGTTCTAAATGCTCTTTGAATTTTAAAATATTTTTCCATTCTGGCGAAACTATTTCATCATAATCCAAAATTGGAACATGATGTCCAGCTAATTCAATATTCTCAGAGGTATTTAAAAATATTTCGGATGCTTTTCTACATTTTTTATTTTGAGTTGGAAATATTTCCAAATTGTCTATTATCCATTGAAAATAGTTGATAGGGCAATTCTGTGATTCTAATGATGATGAAAGTGATCTGCCAATCATACCAGTCCTACCCGAAACCCAAATATTGTCTTCAATTTTGATGTCTGAAGGAGTTAGTTTACTAAAAACTCTGCCAAAGAATAGTTTAGAAAAACTGTACTCTAATGTATATTGCAAAAAGGGGAGGCCATAAAATCGTATAGATTCTGCACTAAAACTATAACCACTCCTGTTTGTTGTCCATCCTTCATAGCTTATCCAAGAATATTTACCTGCTGCATTCCACACTTCTTCAAGGAAAATCTTATCAAATCTTTCTCTCCATTTTTTTTCATAATCGAATTCGATTGACAGGTGTCCCGGTTCAATGTCATCCTTCACTCCAATTTTTAAAAAGAACGTTTTCCACTCGCTTGTTAAGTCGTCTGATGCAAAGTAAGATTCCGATACATAAAAATCTTTGTTGTAAGTTTTCTCTAATTTCAAATTTGGAGTATAAAAATCAGATAAAAAACAATCTTGCGCGTATGTAAGATTATTTAGTTTAGTAAGGATATTTATACGATGTAAGTCTGAATAATGGTCATTTGTTAAAAGACCTTTCTTATGTGCATTGAACAAGTATCTACCAATTTCAATGACATTGTTTTGCGTTATAAAAGAATCTCCCTCCGCAATAAGTGTTTTCTCAATAAAACTAATGTCTGAAGGTTCTTTTACACCCAAATATTCAAGCCAGCTTTTTATACTTGAGTTTGCATTTATTTGAGAAACTATGCTCTCATGAATAATGCTAATCTCATCAGTAAATTCATTCGAAAACTCGACTGTAGGAAAATAAATTTGATTTGGTTTCTTAAGTTTTGGGGATTTGTCAAAAATGAAAGGTGTCTGTTTTAATTTCTCGTTCCAAATATTTCTGTTTTCTTCTCCGTTATTTCTTTGGGTTTGTTTGTAAAGAAATGAGATGAGTTGAAAGTTTTCACCTAATTGATGCTCACTTTCAAAGATATTGGAAGCAAAAAAACCTTCCAAATCCTCAATATCAAATATTTCCGTCCCTAATCTGCCTAATGTACTCATTGGGTCAAGTTGCGCGATGAAAGACGATACAGTGAATTGCTTTTGTTTTTCGTTGTTTATATAATTAATTAGGGTCTGTGAATTAATAAATTGAGAAATATTAGTTCTGTCAAAAATGGAATCTTTTACTTTGAGTAAATCCCCATTCAAATTTGGGATGAATGCAATGTTTTCAAGTGCTTGATTATAGCCATCGTTAAAACTGCTTTCTAAAAATGAACTACCTAATTTGTGTGGTATGATGTTTAAAAACTGTTTGTTGTATTTGCTTCCTTTGCTTGCAAGTTCTGCAACCCAATCAAAGAATTTTAAAGGAATTTGCTTGAAAATCCAGTTATTCCAAAAAGTATCTTGGTGCAAATGTTGTCTACCTGCGTCAGTCAGAAAACTTGCATTAACTAAAAATGGAAAATCATAGTTTATGGAAGTTGGTAAATAGGTATAAATTAACCTGTTTTCCTTGTCTACTGCCTTTAGCCTGCCTTTTTCTAACTGAATTGCAAAGGAAATTTCAGTACGACTTGCCTCTTTTAATTTTTTTGGTGATTTTTCATCTTCGTTGATTTCAGTTTGAACGTCTTTGGGAATGTCAAACCGTTCTGTTTTGATTAACCACTCACTTAATGCGACTCCGTTACGTTTTAAGATTGTTGTTTCACCAACAATGTTTTTTTCAAGAACAAGTTTCTCCGTCGTGTTGATAGAAATTTTAACTTCTTTGCTTCGCAAAAAAAGTACAATTTGACTTTCGGAAAATAATTCTGTTAAAGCTTTTTTAAGTTGCTCTATTTTGTCATATCGAATGATGGTAGAAACATTGTATTCTTGGAATACTGATGACTTATTGAGTTCATTGGGCAAATCAGTCCAAATAGGAATGATTTGCCAAGGCATTTTTAAATTTTCGTCTTTGTTCTTTGCTTTCCTTTCTGTTTTCCAGCTATTTTCTGAACCCCAAGCAATATTCCAATGATTTAGCCAATGGTCCTTATCAAACTTGAAACAAAAGTTGCCACTTTTTATTATTACAAAACTGGCGTGAGAAAATACAGACTTAAAACCTATTCCTTTAAATCCCGTTTTGTTGTTGTCTGCCGATTTTGTTCCGTCTCCTGCACTTGAGATACTTTCAATGTCAATTGGAGTAAATGTGTCTCCTTTATGTGAAACAACAACATAAGCCCCCACAAAATCAATTTGAACTTCAAGTTTTCCAAAATGGTTACTTGCATCATCAGCATTCTGAAGTAGTTCATAGATAAACCTCTTGCTGTCAGTGTTAATGTCTCTTGAAATGGTGTCGCAAAGATTCGCGGTTGTTATAGCCTGTTCCGGATTATTATAGTTCGCATTGTTTTGCGATAAAGATTCAATAAATAATTTGTTCTCCATATGTGGTAGTCTGTCTTTTTAAAATATTGCACAACGAATGGCTATACGCCATATGGCGAATGTTTCGCAATTAAATTCCTTGTTTATTTGTTTCATTTTCAAAAAATATCACAAAAACTTTAGGGTGTGTTGCAGCTGTCTTGTTGTTAAATGAGTGTTGGCAGTGAGTGAATTAGAATACGAATGTAAAAAATACTATTCAATACAAAACACAATTGTGCATATTTATTTTTACAAAAGGGAAAGAAATATTTGGTTTGCAGCCGACAAGTGAGTGTTTGCGGTGGTTTCGGTGGTATTGAGGGTTTTGGTGGTTGCGATGGTTGCGGTTGG
The DNA here is from genome assembly GCA_947505205.1 of Bacteroidota bacterium. GTDB lineage: Bacteria > Bacteroidota > Bacteroidia > Bacteroidales > F082 > CAJBPB01. Next base: position 3,286 of record CANNKD010000139.1, read on the forward strand.
AGAAAAAAGAGTTGCGGTTTTAACGTATTTCTCCCAGGCGTACGCCCCATATTTTCAGGGTGTCCTGTCCGAAAATTTTATTCTGTCTCTGGACAAAAACATCCATTTCTTTTTGCTCAACATTTGAAGGTAAAGTGAGCGTGTCGAACACAATATGCTTTTGGCGGAAATAAAGTATGGTCTGATATGATTGCTTTTTGGTCTTTATAAAAGGTTTATCAATCCATATCGAATCAATCAAAAACTTATCCACCAGGCTTTTGCCATCAATAGCCGATTGCAACAAATGATTTAAGGTGATTTTACTATCTGAATGTTGCAGATCTGAATAAACGTGATGGGTCACGGTATCTGAAACAAACAGGCCTCGGATCATTTCAGCGGTTTTCATTTTAAAAGCACTGTCGATACCGGTATCCGAGAGCGTATTGTAGTAATCCGAAAAGTCGAGAAGTTTTTGAGATGCATTCGCTTCAAAAGCAATCAAAGATTTCGCGGAAAGCGTATTGTGCTGAAACTCGGCACTGATACTATCAATTTCCACGGTGATTTTCTTTTCGTCATTTACAGCACTTTCGTCTTCACCGGCACACGAATGAGCATAAATAACGATCAAAACCAACGATCCTACGAATATGTTAAGCAATTTATTCATCAGGGTTTTCCTTTATTTTAAACCGGAGCAACATGATCTTTCCCTGTTTCATTTTGGTATCGAGCACCTGAATATGCTTCAGACTACCGGCCGGAAATGTCAGTTTATCAATAAACTCCTGTTTATTATACAGCTCGGTTCCAAGCATTTCCCTATCATCCATCACCTGGTATATCAAGGCACGTTCATCAAAAATGGTATCGAGCGAAGCCCGGCGTTTTTGCCAGTCATCGACTTTTTTTTCTGAGAAATAATGAATCATCAGTGCGTAATCGTTCACTTTCATACTAATTTTCTCATCCGTGTCAAACTTCTTCAAAACACGTGTGATTGTATCGGTATAATAATATGGAGCACTGACAACCAACTTTACAACAATCTGATCCGTTTTAAGCTTGCATTGTCCGCTCGAATCGCTCAATAAATGGATTGTTGACTGATTGTCCTGCAGCAATTGCACTTCAATCTGGTCGCTCACAATCGCCGATTTGGTATAGGAATCATAAAAACCTAGGTGGTATTCCTTCACACTCATAAACTTGAAAACAGCATATATCAGAAGCATAAGGATGATAAATACGATCGGAACAATCACAAAATACTTATTTGGGTTAAGAGGTTTTGCAGGCGTTTCTACCTTTTCGGTATGCTTATAAACAAAGTCGTTCCAATTAGCGTAACCGACATATCTGCTCAACAGATTTAACACATCAATACGGGGCAAACTGCTACTCTGCGATTTAATATGGTTATAAAACCATTTTTCGCTGATGCCGGCATTCACCTTTTGCATAAACTCTTCCTGAAAATCAGTAATCTCCTGCCCTTTCCATGCATGCATATTCGGGTTAATCGCAGGATACGACTGTTGCATTGTTTCCACGATCTTCTGTTTTAGCAGATCAAAATATATTTTGTCTCTGTCGTGCAAAATTGATGAATGATTTAAAAAATTGCTTGAAAAATGATTGTAAACCTACATACAATTGTTTTACAAGTGAAATACAAATGAATTTGCAGAGTATGTTTTAATTTCGCTCAGCAAATTGCGAACAAAATTAATATGAATTTAACCATTTTAAAATTCAATAAAAATGAGAGCTAAACAATTTAATTATCTTTTTAACCTAGTGATAATTGGTTCCATACTATTTTTACTATCAGGATGCGGTGCACCCATGCTAAAGACGGCACAAAAACAACAGATTTTCGATAACAAAACGATTTATGTTTATCCGGTACACATTTCTTCAATCGCCAAACACGAGAGTTTTGACACAATTGTTGCCAAACAAATTGTTTCCTTTATCAACACTAAGGAAGGATTACACGCCGAATTCAGAAATAGAACGCCGCTTGTAAACAGCGCCTGGTATATGAATGAAGCCAAAATGTTTAAAAAAAGCTTTGATGCGTTTTCAGGTTTTATAAAGACAGATATGACCAAAGGCGAATATGGATTGTTGGTCGAGTTTCTTTGGGCGCCGGAAGAAATTGATTTACATTATTATTTGGTTGACAAAAACCAAAGCAAAGCAGTATTTTTAGCTCTGGTTAATTCTCATCACCCTGCGCATCAGGCTGTAATACCTAAAAACAATGACGAAGCATTCACACTGTTTTGCAAAGTTTTTGATGAAGACTTAAAAGAACTTAAAAAGTAACTTTAATTTTTAACCCTAAAATCTAGAAACCATGATTGAACATGTTCACAACCACATTACTTCGGAGTTGCAGCAAAGCTCAAAAACCGATACTATTTTCATCCTCACTTCCATCCTACTCAATTTGATCACGCTTGCTGTTAACTCCGGTATGTCGGAAAAATCGCGAACCGATAATGCATCACTTACTGTGATGTTTGTTTTTGTTGCACTCATCGTATTGGTAAATATGGTAGTAATCATTGGCCTTTTGAAAGGAAAAGATACCAGAAACAAATTAGTTAATGGCTTAATGATGATGTACAAAGACAAACAAGTGGATAAATATTACGATGTTACGCTACTTGGCAATTATAATGTAAGATACAATCTCTTTATCATGGTTGTTCTCTTCACCGGAATCATTGCAGCGATCATCCCATTTATACTCAGATAAGTTTGTCAAATATCTCTATAACAATTATTTACATTAACAAATTAAACTGATGGCACAAAAAATACTACTTTGGACACCCAGAATACTTTGCATTCTGGCCATAATTTTTATGATGGTTTTCTCTATTGATTGTTTTGGTGAATATGCAACAATAAAAGAACAATTGATCTGTTTTACCATGCACAATATCCCTGCATTTATCTTCATTTTGGTTTTGTATTTTGCCTGGAAACAGAAACTGATCGGTGGCATTTTGTTGATCATCGTTTTCATCGTAAGTGGTCTCCGGTTCAATAGTTTCACCGGCAACTGGGATTCGTTGTTGATTATCAGTCCGTTCTTAATCAGTGGATTACTGTTTATTATAGGCCATTATCTTGAAAGGAAAGCAAAACCAAATTCATTGCCCTAATGGGACGAATTTATCTTCAAGCGCCATAAAAATCTTATTCCGATACGGATCGTAGCGGTAATATTTATCAGATTTAGAGTCACTTGGAAAATGCTGTTGGATAAAATTATTCAACAAATAGTCGTAAGTATAACCCGCATAAAGTCGGGCAGAAAAGTCAATTTGATTATAGAAATTATCCATTGTAATCGTATCTATATCAAGATTATATGTCATTACACCTGTAAAAATGTCCATAATAAACTCTCCAGTAAAGCGATCCAATAAATCATTGGAGCCAAACATAATGGCAGGTTTTATGGTATCCGGTGCGTTCACTTTACTCAATTCGAACCAATATGCTGAGTTAAAAGCGTTTAGAGGCACTTCGGATGTATATTCAGTTCCCAGAAAATCCTCCTTATCGGTATAAGCGGTATTGTATTCCTGAAATTCAATCTGAGTAAGATTTACCATCCAGGCATTTGAATCGACTTTCAGGAAATTTTCAAATGTTGAATCGTCATAAATATTCACATTGTATTGTTTTAACTCCTTTTGATAAACCATTTTAAACCGGTTCAAAACTTCAGCATCCATTATTTTATCAAGAAACAACGGATTTTCAATTGAATCAGCATCGTCCGCCACCGTTCTGATCTTTTTGATATTTTCTTTAAAGATGATGTCGGGCATCAACACCAGCAACGATGGTTGTTGTTTATCCTGAACGAATTGCTTTGCTAATTTCCTTTCCGGACTGCATGAAAAAAGCATAAAAGAAATGAAAAACAGAATAGAAAAAGTCGTTCGCTTACCCATCACAACCTATTCTTGCTCAGCAAGTATTAAACGTGCAAATTGTTGACCATAATGTTCAGCTCTTTCTAATTCAGAGCTTTTAGGACTAAATCGAACAAAAACATCGGTTTCGGTATAACGTAATTTTAAGTTTTCGAGGTTCGTCCGGATGAGTTTCATCCCTTCCCCACTCCATCCATACGATCCAAATCCACCGGCCAGTTTACCTTTGTCACGCAATGGATTTATCAAGGCAAACAAACGATAAATCGGCATTAAAATATTTTGGTTTATTGTCGGGCAACCTACAATAAGCGCCGAAGACATCGATAATTCAGCATCAATATCACCGAGTGAAGTGTGTTCAATATTCATCACTATCGCTTTTACACCATCAACCGATTCAATGCCGCGGGCAATGGCTTCAGCAAGTTGAGTTGTTTTGTCGTAAGCAGAAACGAAAGGAATGAAAACCCGTTTTTTTGTTGGGACACTGAGTGCTTCGTTGGCAAGCCTTTCCGAAAGATCGACATAGCGTTGCCAAGACGTGCGCAAAATGGGTCCGTGACCTGTACAAATGGTTTTGATGGTGAGCGGACGAATTTTTTCGATGGCTTTCAGCATAAACCTGCTGTATGGTTTTAAAATAACATCATAATAATAATAAAATGCATCATCCCAGTTTTCGATTAAATCGTCATACATACGATCGTCGGCATAATGTGCACCAAATGAATCACATGTAAAAAGTATTTGATCCTCAATGACATAAGAATACATTGAATCGGGCCAATGTAAATTAGGCGCACCAATAAATCGTATAGTTTTGTTTCCCAAATCAAGGGTTTGACCATCTTTTACCTGAATACTTTCAAACGGAACAAACATCAAATCAGACAAATACCGAATTGCGTTTCCTGTTCCCACAATTTTCGCTTTGGGTGCTAACGCAAGAAGTTTCTCAACACAACCTGAATGATCAGGTTCGGTGTGATTCATAATGATATATTCGATATCAGCCGGATTGATTTCTGATCTAATTTTTGCAATGAAATCATCCCAAAATTTTTCTTTAACTGTCTCAACCACAGCAATTTTATTGGCTTTGATGAGATAAGAATTATAGGTAGTTCCATGTTTAGTTTCCATCACAACATCGAAGGTAACCAAATCGTGATCAATGGCTCCAATCCATTTAATATCTTCTGTGATGTTAAGAACATGAGGACGTTTCATAATTAACTTTCTTTTGGCAAAATAAATATTTTATTTTTATAATCAATTCTATTACAATGAATTGCAAATATGCTAAAACTCCAAGGTCATTTGAATCGGGCCTTCAGTATTCGGTTTCGGGTTTTTGGGCGCAGGTTCCATATTTGACTTTTCTTCTGTTTCTTCCATTTCTGAATCAATGGAGGTTTCGCTTAGATCATTCTCCGGTATTTGTTCGCTGATATCTACATCTTCATCCTCTGCAGAATCCTCATTAGCAATTACTTCCTCTTCATCTAACTCAGATACAATAGGTTCGAGAATTTCAATCATTTCGAGTTGATGCACTGCAAGCCGTCTTCCTTTGGCTTTATAACTTTTAACAGCGATAAAATCAGCTACCAGAATGAGTTCATCTTCGGGTTTTTTACCTTTTTCGTTGGTACTGAAAACCAGTTTTATCTGAGGAAAGTCATCATAAAGTATATGTTTTATTTTTGAATCCGGGTGTTCGCCAACCATACTAACACGTTTATTTACAGTGAGTTCATCATCCAACTGAAAGCGTTTCAAATAATAAAATCCGGTGTCACCTTCTGTATAAATAACTGAAAAAGTTTCATCAGGCTCAAATTTCCTGATTAATTCTAAATCATCATCAAAATGGGTTGATAATTCAAAACCACTCAATTTTATTTCACCGTTTGTAAAAAAATGTAATAACCTATCTTCACCAGAAAATGCTCCCAATAAAACCCCTCTTTGATCTGTATTTAAACGTTTTACGGTGTCATCGTACCAGATTTCACGGGCACCCAAAGTAGAAATTCCATCTTCACGTTTTGAAACCTG
>CANNKD010000140.1 GCA_947505205.1 Bacteroidota bacterium
AATGCATTTCTGCAACGTTATCTCAGTATCGGGCAGGCTAAAGTATCAACCTCAGCTTATGAAGCTTTCGACTTGGGATATCTTCGTCATGGTATTGATGAAGTGATTGTCAGTCGTGCCCATCAATTGGCCTACGCCAAAAAAGTTGCTCTCAATATGGTTGAAAAAGGTTATACCAAACCTGTTCCCAGAACCGACATCAAAGTACTTGGAAAAGAAGCACTTGGAATAGTATATGTTGGAGCTGACAGTTTCGTAACTGGCAATTATATGAGCGAATACGACAAACTGATTGCTGAAAAATTAGGCTTTGTGATGGCTGGCGGCGATATTTCGCAAGCTCTCACTGAAGTGTCGGAGCAATATTTACTCAATCTGGAACGAAAATCTTTCCTTGAGTTGTGCATGCAACGTAAAACACTCGAAAGGATGCAGAGCCTGATTACCTCGGGTAAAATTCTCAGAAATTAATAGACTATTCATTCACCGTAAAGAAAAAAAATATGAACGCATACATTGTTGGCGGTTATCGGTCGGCCATCGGAAAAGCACCGCGCGGAAGTTTTCGTTTCACCCGTCCCGACGATATAGCAGTTGCTGTTATCAAACATTTATTAGCCGATTTCCCACAGATTGATCACACACAAATTGATGATGTGGTCGTGGGAAATGCCTTTCCGGAAGCAGAGACCGGATTCAATATGGGACGTTTACTCTCCTTAATGTCAATGAATACCATCGAGGTTCCGGGTTCGACCATTAACCGTTATTGCGCGTCTGGACTCGAATCCATTGCCATTGCATCAGCAAAAATAACTGCAGGAATTGCAGATATTATTGTCGCCGGTGGTGCTGAGTCGATGTCCATGATTTCGATTGGCGGCTGGCGTCAGGTACCCAATCCGGAAGTTGCGATGAATCATCCCAAATGGTATCTGAATATGGGTTTGACATCCGAAATGGTTTCAAAAGAATACGGCATCTCGCGTTTAGAGCAGGATGAATTTGCTCTGAAATCGGTTGAAAAAGCGATTATGGCGATTGATGCCGGACGTTTCAAAGACGAAATCGTACCATTTTTAGTCAAAGAAAATTACGTAAGTCAAGACAAACCGAAACAACGTGAGTTTGTTTTCGATACCGATGAAGGCCCGCGTCGCGGCACTACCATCGAAGCACTCTCAGCACTTAAACCGGCTTTTGCCGCCGACGGCCTGTCAACGGCAGGAAATTCGTCACAAATGTCGGATGGTGCTGCTTTCGTACTGGTGGTTTCCGAAAAGATGTTGAAAAAATACAATCTCACTCCAATTGCACGTTTGGTAGATTATCAGGTAGCTGGTGTTGAACCCTACAAAATGGGTATTGGCCCGATTGCTGCCATCCCAAAAGTGTTGAATCATGCCGGTATGAAACTTGCTGATATTGACCTCATTGAATTGAACGAAGCCTTTGCTTCTCAATCAATTGCTGTAATTCGGGAATTAGGCATCGATCCTGAAAAAGTAAATGTAAACGGAGGTGCAATCGCTTTGGGACATCCATTGGGTGCCACCGGAGCCAAACTTACTGTACAGATAATCAGTGAATTAAACCGAAAACAGCAAAAATACGGGCTCGTCACCATGTGCATCGGCACCGGTCAGGGTGGCGCAGGCATTTTTGAACGATTATAATACGCAGTCATTCTATAAACTATAATATACACGATTATGTCAGAAAAAACATTGTTAAAAGGTGGCGAGTTTCTCATCAAAGAAACAATTGCCCAAAATATTTTTATTCCTGAAGAATTTACGGATGAACAGCGAATGATGGCGCAGAGCTGCCGTGAATTTACTGAAACTCAGGTGATTCCACAAATGGATCAGCTCGAGAAACACGACCGAAAACTGTTGACAAAACTTCTGAAGGATGCAGGTGAGCTTGGATTGTTAGGAATTTCCGTACCAGAAGAATATGATGGTTTTGGACAAAATTTTGTCACCTCCATGCTCACCACCGAGGAAATGGGAAAAGGATTCAGTTTCGCTGTAGCTTTTTCGGCGCATACCGGCATTGGCACATTGCCCATTTTGTACTACGGCACCGAAGCCCAGAAACAGAAGTATATCCCAAAATTAGCCAGTGGTGAATTTATCGGTGCGTATTGCCTCACAGAAGCCGAAGCCGGTTCTGATGCCAATTCCGGTAAAACAAAGGCTGTTTTGAGTGCTGACGGAACATATTATAATTTAACCGGAGTTAAAATCTGGATAACGAACGGTGGTGTGGCGGATCTGTTGATTGTTTTTGCCAAAATTGATGATGACAAAAACCTGAGTGCATTCATTGTAGAAGCAAACAGTGCCGGCCTTACCTTAGGCAATGATGAGGAAAAGATGGGAATCAAAGGTTCTTCCACAGTTCAGATCTATTTCGAGGACGTGAAAGTTCCTGTTGAAAATCTACTTGGTGAACGCAATGGCGGTTTCAAAATCGCACTTAACATATTGAATCTGGGGCGAATAAAACTTTCAGGTGCAACAGTTGGTGCTTGTAAAGGTGTCATTTCGCATGCTGTTGTTTTTGCCAACGAACGCAAACAATTTGGCACATCAATCTCCAGTTTTGGAGCCATCAAATTTAAGTTGGCTGAAATGGCCATTCGAACCTTTGCCTCAGAATCACTGACTTATCGGGCCAGTCAAAACATTGATGACGCTTCACAATCATTAACGGCTGCAGGCATGGACAAAGGCAAAGCATCGGTGGAAGCCATGCGGCAATATGCCATTGAAGCTTCCATCGCCAAGGTTTTTGGCTCGGAAGTACTAGATTATGTGGTTGATGAAGGTGTCCAGATTTACGGTGGCATGGGCTATTCAGCCGAAACACCTGTCGAAAGGGCTTACCGCGATTCGCGCATCAATCGAATTTTTGAAGGAACCAACGAAATAAATCGCATGGTGATTGTGGGCGAATTGCTCAAAAGAGGTATGAAAGGCGAGCTTGATCTGATGACTCCAGCCATGGCAGTGGCGAAAGAATTGATGTCGATTCCTGATTTTGGTTCTTCGACAACTAACTATTTCGATGGAAAGAAAAAAATGATTGTGAACTTCAAAAAAGCGATCCTCATGGTTGCCGGAGCTGCTCTACAAAAATTTATGGACAAGTTTGCCGATGAACAGGAAATCATGATGAATCTGGCTGATATGACCATTTTGACCTATGCTGCAGAATCTATGTTGCTCCGTATTGAAAAACTATCAGTGAAAAATACTACACAAAATATTGATCTAATGAAAGATATGCTCGATGTTTATGTGTATGATGTAGCTTCTGTCATTCACAAGCAAGGCGAAGATGCGGTAAATACTTTTGCAGTTAGTGATGAAAAACAGGCCATGCTTATGGGCATGAAACGTTTTACCAAGGCACAAAGTGTGAATGTGGTGGCAGCTCGTCGCCGGATTGCTGACAAAATTATTACTGACAATAAGTATGGCTTTTGAAGTTTACAATAACTTTAAAAACATATATTTACATTTTTAAATAATCGCATTATTTTTACACTGCTGGAAGTGTCTTTTTTTTCAGCGGAAAAGATTCAAAATGGAAAGAAATAAGATTCGGCAAATGGCCATAAAACCATATAAGTTCAGGTTATACCTGCTCCGACATTTGCCGTTTGGCTTTTTGGCCGGTCTTCGCATTGTTCATCTCGATAAAAACAAGGCAGTTGTTTCATTACCGTTCGGATATCTGAATAAAAATCCATTTCGTTCGATATATTTTGCCTCGTTGAGTATGGCTGCAGAAATGGCATCGGGTATTATGGCGTTAGCCGAAGTGATGGACGCCAAAGTGCCGGTTTCGATGCTGGTTTTGACAATGCGGGCTGAATTTCTGAAAAAAGCCAAATCGAAAATCGTTTTTGAATGCAACGAAGGCAATAGAATCGTTGAAGCAATTTTGCAAAGTATACAAACAAATCAGGGTCAGACTGTTGAGCTTTTGTCAACCGGAACGGATGAAAATGGACAAATCATCGCTAATTTTTGGTTTACCTGGTCTTTCAAACCCAAGCAATAATCATCATCATTAACTTTTAATAACAGCAATCATGGAAATTCGCAGAACATTCGACATCCTCACAGAACTCATGGCCGAACATCCAAAGGAAGATGCCTTAGCCGCAAAGCGTTTTGGAATATGGGAGAAATTTTCGACCGCCGACTACCGCAAAAATGCGGATAACTTCAGCTACGGATTGATGGCATTAGGTTTTCAAAAAGGTGACAAAATCCTTACCGTTTCCAATAATCGTCCTGAATGGAATTTCGTTGATATGGGCATGAGCCAGGTTGGAGCCGTGCATGTGCCTGTTTATCCAAATATAAGTGATGAAGAATATACGCATATCCTGTCACATTCCGATGCGCGTATTGTAATAGTCTCATCGAAAGAGTATTACGATAAGATTTTCCCTATTGCCAGTCTAACACCTAATGTGGAAAAGGTTTATACTTTTGATAAAATAGAAAATGTCCCCAACTGGAGTGAAATAGCCGACTTAGGCGAAAAAAATAAACAGCCCGAACTTTTGCAGAAAATCAAAGACGGCATCGATCCTGAATCCTTGGTTTCTATCATTTACACTTCAGGAACGACCGGATTGTCGAAAGGCGTTATGCTCAGTCATAAAAATTTCATTTCGAATGTATTGTCTGCCATCGATCTGCTTCCTGTTGATAGTGATGCACGGTTTTTAAGTTTTCTGCCCTTGTGCCATGTGTTTGAAAGAATGGTGAATTATCTGTTACAGCACAAAGGCTGTACGATTTATTACGCCGAAAGCATTGATACTATTGGAGATAACCTGCGTGAGATCAATCCACAGGGATTCACAACTGTTCCAAGAGTACTCGAAAAATTATTTGATAAACTATTACTCAAAGGCAAAGAACTGACCGGAATCAAAAAAGGCATTTTCTTTTGGGCTGTAAATATTGGTTTGCGTTACGAACTGAATAGTGCCAATGGAGCATTCTATGAGTTCAAGCGCAAAATTGCCGACAAATTGGTTTATAGTAAGTGGCGGCTGGCTTTAGGAGGAAATATTAAAGTAGTTGTTTCGGGTGGTGCAGCGCTGCAAGCTCGTCTAGCCCGCGTTTTCAATGCAGCGGATATTCCTATTTTGGAAGGTTATGGTTTAACAGAAACCTCACCGGTAATATCTGTTAATCAGGCCAAATACCCATTTATGCGATTTGGAACCGTTGGACCTGTTGTTATTAATGTAATCGTGAAAATTGCCGAAGATGGCGAAATACTCATGAAAGGTCCAAATCTGATGATGGGCTATTACAAAGATCCTGAAAAAACTGCTGAGGTTATCGATCAGGAAGGTTGGTTTCATACCGGAGATATTGGCGAGTTGCAGGATCTGAATATCCTGAAAATAACTGATCGGAAAAAGGAAATTTTCAAACTTTCGACCGGCAAATACGTTGCTCCTCAAGTAATTGAAAACAAATTCAAAGAATCACAGTTCATTGAACAATTAATGGTGGTTGGTTCCAATGAAAAGTTTACGGCTGCCATTATCTGTCCTACTTTTCATTTTTTGCACGGATGGGCTGCGATCCATCATATCAAATTTCGGGATAATAAGGATTTGATTTTAAATCCAAAAGTTATTGACCGTTATCAGCAAGAGGTTGATCTTATCAACGCAAGATTAAATCCTCACGAACAGGTCAAAAAATTTGAGCTTACCTGCACCGAATGGACGCCCGAATCAGGCGAATTGTCTCCAACACTCAAATTAAAACGCCAGTTTGTAAAGCAGAAATTTAAAATATTGTTTGATCGGATGTACGGATACACCAACTAAGTGAGCATTGAGGAACGCTGGAATGAAATTTGGATTTTGATTAATATGAGGCAATTTCAAATCCAGATTCTCGGTTAACATAATACATATACGATGAATCGTATCACCACATTATTTGGCATTCAATATCCAATCATTCAGGCAGGAATGATTTGGTGCGCCGGATGGGAACTTGCCTCAGCGGTGAGCAATGCCGGCGGATTAGGCTTGATTGGTGCAGGTTCCATGACTCCTGATGTGCTCCGAAACCAGATTCAAAAATGCAAAGGCGCTACCAACAAACCTTTTGGAGTAAATGTTCCATTGATTTATGTTCAAACCGATGAGGTGATTGAGATCATCATCGATGAAAAAGTTCCGGTAGTTTTCACTTCGGCCGGAAATCCGGGAAAATACACAGCCCATTTGAAATCGCATGGAATTATAGTTGTGCATGTGATTGCCAATCTGAAATTTGCCCTGAAAGCTGTGGAAGCTGGCGTGGATGCCATTGTTGCCGAAGGTTTTGAAGCGGGTGGTCACAATGGCATTGAAGAAACAACCACCATGGCTTTGATCCCAATGATTCGCGAAAAAGTACACATTCCACTTATTGCAGCCGGTGGCATTGCTGGTGGACCGCAAATGCTGGCTGCCTTCGCACTCGGTGCCGATGCTGTTCAAATCGGATCCTTGTTCGTATCATCTTTTGAATCATCTGCCCATCCAGCTTTTAAGCAAGCAATCATTGATGCTTCAGATGGCTCAACTTCCTTGATGCTCAAACAACTTGTTTCTGTACGTTTACTAAAAAATCCATTTTACGAACAGGTGAAAAACGCTGAGCAATCCGGTGCCACGGTTGAGGAATTAAAAACATTATTGGGAAAAGGCCGTGCAAAACGGGGTATGTTTGAAGGCGATTTAGTCGATGGCGAACTTGAAATTGGACAAGTTTCAAACATTATTCACAAAATAAAATCGGTAAATGACATTTTCGAAACCTTAATTGCTGAATACAATTTGGCAAAGCAAAATCATTTGCCCGAAATCCTCTGACAAAACCAAGTAAATCAAAAGAATTTCTTACATTTGTAACAATAAAATATTTGTTATAAACGATTCTATTTCAAGAAATTATGAATTTTGAGTTTTCAGAAGAACAATTAATGATACAACAGGCCGCGCGCGATTATGCGCAACGTGAACTGATCAAAGACGTGACTGAACGCGATGCGAAGGCTGAGTTTCCTGCAAATCATATCAAAAACCTTGGTGAGTTAGGTTTCATGGGGATGATGGTTGATCCAAAATACGACGGAGGTGGTATGGACACGATTTCTTATGTGCTGGCTATGGAGGAATTGAGCAAAGTTGATGCCTCGGTAAGTGTGATCATGTCGGTCAACAGTTCGCTTGTTTGTTACGGACTCGAAAAATTCGGAACAGAAGAACAAAAAGAAAAATATCTGCGTCCGTTGGCCAGTGGCAAAAAGATTGGAGCCTTTCTTCTGTCAGAACCCGAAGCCGGTTCTGATGCAACCAGTCAGCGCACAACAGCCGAAGATATGGGAGATTATTATCTGGTAAACGGAACCAAAAACTGGATTACAAGTGCCAATTCAGCTTCTACCTATATCCTTATTGCTCAGACACATCCCGAGAAAAAACACAAAGGTATCAACGCCCTCATTGTAGATAAAAATTCACCTGGAATCAGCCTTGGACCACATGAGGACAAGATGGGAATGCGCAGTTCCGACACCCATTCGGTGATGTTTACCGATGTGAAAGTTCCGAAAGAAAATCGCATTGGTGAAGATGGATTTGGTTTTAGTTTCGCTATGAAAGCCCTCGAGGCTGGACGAATCGGAATCGCTTCGCAGGCAGTCGGTCTCGCCTCAGGTGCGCTTGAACGAGCAATCACTTATTCCAAAGAACGCAAAGCATTTGGGACTGTGATTGCAAATCATCAGGCGGTAGCCTTCAAATTAGCCGAAATGGCCGTGAAGATTGAAAACGCCCGCAATCTCTGCCTGAAAGCTGCCTGGCTGAAAGACAATCACAAACCTTACGGAATTGCAAGTGCGATGGCAAAGCAATATGCCGCCGACATTGCCATGGAAGTAACAACCGAAGCCGTTCAAATACATGGTGGTTATGGTTATGTGAAAGAATATCATGTTGAACGACTGATGCGCGAAGCCAAACTAACACAGATCTATGAAGGAACTTCTGAGATACAGAAAATTGTGATTTCGAGAGACCTTTTGAAGTGAGCTACATGCCAGGCTGCGCCTGCAGACAGGAAGTTCGGAGTGAACTAAAGTGCGGAGTGAACTAAAGTGAGCTAAAGTTAGGGGCAAGTTATAGAAAAATGAAAAAATCAGTCTCATTATCAATTGAGGAATTAAAAGAATTGAAAGTAGCATTGCGATCTTCGTATATAACTTCTATGACCTTATTTTTGATGGTTATGACTTTAGTCCACATCATAATTTTTGTAAAGTCTGAAAATTGGATAATTCCATATTTTGAAATCCTTTTATTAATTGGTTCATTAGCTATCACCTATTTTTCTACCTTATATTATACTAAAGACCTAAGAAATGAAATTAAGAATGGACTTAAAATTATTGAATTAAACCCAATTGAAAAAAAGTATAATTACTTAGACAAACAAGACAGGCTTTCGTCTGAATTTACACAATTTGTTATTATTGCTGGTGGACAAAAATACATTGTTACAGAAGAACAGTTTGAGAAAGCAAAAATTCCTGGAAACATTGCTGTTCATTTGACACCTATTCGAGAAATAATATTAAAGACTGAAATAATAACCAGCCCCTAACACCACCTATGATAACAACGAGCAGTAATGGGCAACTTGATACAGTTAACAATAAATAAAATTATTAACGGTTTGACACAGACTGCAAGTAAATGCTCGTCGTTTCGTAGCTTCAAACGTTTAAAAAAATTATTTATTCATTAACTTTAGCTCACTTTAGCTCACTTTAGCTCACTCCGAACTTTTTTTTTATCTTTGACAAACGAATTAATGATCATCAAAATATAGAATTATGAAGATATTGGTATTGATTGGTAATGTGCCCGACACAACTACCAAAATCAAATTTAATGCCGACAAAACAGCCTTCGAATCGGCCGGAGTGCAATGGATTATCAATCCATGGGATGAATTGGCGCTTACTCGTGCTTTGGAATTAAAAGAAGCCGAAGAAAGTGCAATCGAATCAATTATTGTTGCCAATGTTGGCCGCGCTGACACCGAAGGAACCTTACGCAAGGCCCTTGCAGTTGGTGCTGACGAAGCCATCCGTGTGGATGCAGATCCGAAAGATGCTTTTTATGTTGCTTCTCAGTTGGCAGAGGT
>CANNKD010000141.1 GCA_947505205.1 Bacteroidota bacterium
AACAAGCAGGATTGCCATGGTCATGCATAAAGACTTGTTTTTCATGATCTTAAATTTTTAAAGGTTACTGATATTCGTATGCTTTATTGCTTTTTTTATTCAAAGAACGCTAAAAATCAGCAAATACGCATCAGTTTAAGGCGGTTTATTTTCTGAGTACGGTCATCTGTTTACCGCTTATTATTTGGACTAAGGCTTTTTGAGCAAATGTATTTATTTTTCGCTGAGGAATGGGCGCAGATAATTATCCGCGCTAGCCGGGAACTTCTTTTTTATAAAGTTTACAAAACCGGTATTCCAATATTTTTCAAATAGTTATATGAAGAGTCATAAAATTCAGGTTGACGAGTATTATCCTCAATATCCCCATCTGGAATTACTAACACCATTCCTTGTCTTGCTCGTGTTAGAATAACTCTGTAAGCATTAATTAAATACTTCCTTCTAATATCTTTATGAATATTTTGCCATTTGTTTCCCACAAAGGAAAATGATTTCCAGCCATTACTTGAATATCTTAAATCTCCATCCCATACTACACAAGCCCAATCTAATTCTAGTCCTTGAACTTGAAATTCTGTCGCAGCATCTTCTAAAAAAAATGAAGATCTAATATCATCCTTTCCATCTAAAAACCAATTAATATGGTTAATTGGCGATTTAACATCAATTGCTAGTGGTTTTAAACGATAAGCTTGAGAAGAAATCACTATTCCGTATCTTTCGCTGCCCCTAGCTTTTTCCTTCAACCATTTTTTTGCCAATTTAATATCCCTAGTTATAACCAATGGGTATTTATCTTTTAAATTACTAAAAGTCATTTTTGCCCCACTATCTAAATCCAATATTTCTTTAATAAGTCTGGAAACATTCTCCGCTCTAAAAGAACGCATTGAAACAGACAAATGTAAATCAGCATTAAAAACAACATTATTTTTCAATTGTAGTTTTTTAATGGCTTCTAAAGCATTATACTCACTATCAAATAAATTAGGTGAAATTCTGGTTTCCCAGAATGGAAACTTATTTTTAACCGCTTCAATCCACTCTGAAATACCAGCCTCACCTGTATTGATTTCTTGTCCTCCTCCGACTAAACAAATAATAACAGCCCAATCTTGGTGTCTGTCTAAACATGAAATTAAAAATTCAGGCTCAGAATACTGAAAGTTTGCAATTCCTTTTTTTTGCTGCATGAACTTCACCGTTTGGTCTTTATTCCATGCTCTTTGAGCTTCATCAAAAATGGCAACATGATCATAAGGAGCTTTCGGATCTCTTAAATATTCATCTCGATAATGATGAATAATTTGTATAAATGTTTTAACACTTTCTCTTGCTATCTTTTTTGTGAGTTTTATCCCCTTTAATTTTTCATTTAGAACCTTATCTCTTGTCAAAGCTTCTTGGAGTACATCAACCAACGGCTTATTTCCGGAAAGAAACACACTTGTATTGCAATTTTCTTTATCTAAATGTTCTACTGCCACTTTTAATCCCACAAGTGTTTTCCCTGCACCCGGCACACCTGTTACAAAACAAATAATTTTTTTTTGCTGTGATTTTGCGAAATCTATCGTTTCTGAAATATATTTTGTTGTTACTTTTAAATTTGTAGCATCGGCATCACTTCTTGTAATTTCATCAACATTATGGTTATTATACAAACTTACAGCTGCTTCTATAATCGTAGGCGTTGGAGAATAACTGCCTTTTACAAAATCTTGTGCATCGATCATTTTATTTTCAACAAAAAATAACAAAACTGATTCAATGCAAAATTTTAGGTTTTTTGAAGTGGATTTAATTGGATTAACTAAGTTGTCGTCATGACTTGTAGTAATTATATTAATTGGTAATGTTTTGGCTTCCGTTGCTACTAAAATAGGTACTAATATCTGATTATGACTGGGTTTATGAAAGTTTTTTAAGTCTAAAGCATAATCCCAGACTTGTTCCAAATTATTATTTAAGTATTCTTTTTCTCCTATCTTAAATTCTATTACAAATACAATATTTTTAATAATTAAAAGACAATCAACCCTTTTTCCCATTCTAGGGATCGAAAATTCAAAATAAATACTTCCATCATAATCTCTTAAAACGTCTTTTAAAATTTCTATTTGACCTTCCCAAGCAAGCAATTCAGTATTAATATGTCCTAACCTTCCATTGATAACAATTTCTCCAATTATAGTTTCTTGAGATTTTGCAAGAAAATCCGATATAGTATCTGAATAATAATAATTTAACATATTTTATTGACTATTAATAATTAACAAATATTTCATTTTCTCAAAACTACGCAAAGGAAACCGCTTCACTTTCATAACTGTTCAGGCTTAAAGGTTTGTGTTACTGTTAAAGGCATACCAAATGTAGGAATGAGTATTGGATAAAACTATTTTTATTTTAATTATTTTTCAGTGGTATTTTCTCTAAGGTTTTGGCTGGTGGCTGGTTACAGAGTTTAATCATCTTACGAAGCAGCGCGGTGGCCAGTCTTCCCGAAAGCTTTCGGGAGGCGAGCCGGGCGTGGCGTGAATGCCGGAACACATGGAAATCCGGCAAAGGCGGCTCAGAAGCCGTTTGGATGAAACAATCCGATAAATTATTTTATTTACGAACCAGATGGATATTGTTTCAATCCACCCCTTTGCCTGGCTTTCCTGTGTTTCGTTAGAGCGCGGGGAAGCATCGTTCAGACAAAAGATTTTATTCACATAATAATTGATTTTTTTGGAGTTCATGAGATCGCTATGCTCAGTTCGTCCTTTTGCCTTTCAAAAGAACAGAAAAAAGATGTTCTTCTTGCTTTATTTTTGCCAGCACATCAAAATAAAATTCTATTAAGTATTTGGTGTATGGTAAAACAAAGTTGTCATTTCAGAAAGTCTCTCAAAGGTTAATCAGAAACATCCTTTTAGTGCTTTATAAAGTTATTATACAACTCATTAACCTGTGCATCGTTAGGATAGGCTAACTTCAATTTTTCGATATAAAAACCTGCTTTTGCACGATTATTCTGCTTCATATTGAAAGCAAACAAGGCATACAACGCATCAAAATTTGACGGTTCCATTTGAAGTGCTTCCTGCAATGTCTCTTCGCATTTATCCATGCGCCCATTCATTTGGTAGAGTAATCCAAGATTGTATAAAATACGGACATTGGCAACGCCATTCGTTCTGGCCGATTCTAACAAAGTGATGGCTTCGCTGTTTTTGCCTTGCTCTCCATAAAGCAAAGCAAGGTAATAATAGCCTTCGACGGCATCGGCATGGTTCGTTACCAAATCATTAAAAATGACCTCAGCCTGTTGCGTTTTGCCTTGTTGGTAATAAATCAAAGCAAGGTTTACCTTGGCCGGATAAAACAAATTGTCAATAACAATTGCTTCCTTGTAATTTTCTTCTGCTTTGGCCAATTCCTTCCTTTTCGAATAGAAATTACCTAAATTGTATCGTCCAGTTGAAAAATCAGCAACAAATTCCTGTGTTTTTTGGTATTCATCGATGGCTTTTACAAAAAATCCGTATTGTATTTCATTGAATGATTGTTTTTTATAAGTAGCGAGTCGGTTTGCAGCCTCAATTCGAACCGATTTAATCGGATCGTTGAGCAAGGGCGACAACAACTTCAATAATTCAATTGAATCTGGCGTCTGGTAATTTTCAACTGCAGTATAACGTAAAAGAGGATCTGGATCGTTGAGGGTTTTGCGAAGTACTTCCTGTGCATTTTCGCTTTGGTAAGCAGCCAGGTATCCGATAGCTGTTGCGCGGATGATTTCCGGATACAGATTGCTATTGATAATCTTTATCAGATCGACATCAGCACCCAGATTTCCGTTGGCTGCATTGGCAAGTATGGTCCCGTAATGTGTTTTTTTTGATTCGCCATACCATTTGTTCACATATTGCAATGCCCAGTCGTTCGATTTGTCGTCGTGGCAATTGATACAGGCGTTCGGTGTTCCAAGTTTTATAGATAAATCGGGACGAGGAATTCGCATACTGTGATCGAAGCGTTGGTCAACACCCATATAATATTTTCCGGGCATATGGCAATCGCGACAGAGTGCGCCGGTACCAACCTCTACTTTTTCACCTCTTTTATTATAAAATGAATTCCCTGTTTCGCCTTTAACTTTATGAAAATGATGATTATAGGTATCAAATTCATCTGCACGGTGGCATTGGGTGCAGAGCGCATTTCCTTCAAATTTCCTTTTCAGGCTGTGCGGATCGTGACAATCGCCACAACGAACATCTTTCATGTACATTTTGCTCTGCGTGAAAGAGCCATATTCGTAGTCTTCATCTTTAAACTGGCCATCGATAAAATAGGTCGGTTCGGTTGATAATTGTGGAATCGCATAACTCAAAAACTCGCTGTGGGCATGGTCATAAGGTCCCAACGAACTTCGGCGGGCGTGGCATGGTGCGCACGATTCAACATATCTTCGTGATGGCACTTTACTTGTCTTGATAACCAAGCCAGTATTCACTTCCATTGGACGGTTCATCTCGGGAATATTTGCCCATTCGATATGCGCCGAACCCGGGCCATGGCAGGCTTCGCAGTTTACGTTGATATCAACCCAGGTTGTGTTGTAGGTTTTTGTTTGGATGTCGAAGTTTTTTTGCAGATTGGTAGAATGACATTCGGCACACATGCTGTTCCAGTTTTGCGATTGGTTTGTCCAGTAGAGCCAGTTGTCAGGTTTCAGGTCTTCGGGTTTGTAAACCATAGCTGCCATGTGAAACCATTCTTTTCTGACAGTGTTCCAGGCAATGGGAAGGCATTGGTATTTGCCGTTTTCGAATGGGATGAGGTATTGCTGAAGCGGCCTTACCCCAAAAGTATGCGTGATCTGAAGTTCCTGCATTTTTCCACCGACACCTTCGGTGTAAACGAAAAACTTTCCGTCACGTTTAAAAAATTTCGATGTTATTCCGTTAAAAGTGAATTGGGCGTTGTTGAAATTTCCTAAAACCGATGAATCTGTTGCAATATCCATTGCGTTGTCGTGATCAGATTCTTTCCAGAGATTGAATTCCTTCTGATGACATGCGATACAGGCTTTTCCTCCAGTGAAATTAGCCTTCGACGATTCAACGAATTTATTATTTCGGTTCATGATCAGGCTAAGCGGAATACTGAGCACAATAACGATGGTGGCTACAAATCCGATTTTTTTCCAGGTGGTGCGATTCGTCTCCATCATGCGTAAATGAGTTGATCCTTTCGGTAAGCACTTCGTTCTCTGATGGTTCCTATATCCACTTTCACCATTTCATTTTCTATCAGAACCGGATAATAATCCAATGCCCTGGCTGCAGGTGCGTTCATCACCTCGCCATTGATGGCAAAGGCCGAGGAATGGCAGGGACAAATGAACCGTTGTTTTTCTTCTTCCCACAAAATGGAGCAGCCAAGATGGGTGCAGCGCAAAGAAAGTGCAATAAATCCACCATCCGATTGACGGGCAAGGTAAAATCGGCCGCCCATGAATGCTGTGACCGTATTCAAACCGAATGAATCAACCAATCCGGCTTCCATCAACTGTTTGGGAGGGAGATTACGCTTTGATTTAGCTGAAAACAGGAAAGAACCAATCACCCCGACAACTTCAATAAGGGCGATCAAGCCAAAACCTTTCCATGCCAACCGGAAGAAATCGCGGCGGTTGATGCCATCCGTAATTATCGGCTCGTCCTTTGCAGTTGCTTTATTAGTTCTTGTTTGTTTCAATTTCATTTCAAATTAAACATTCCACGGAAAAGTGAGTTCCATGTCTTTTCCTCTGAAAAATATTCCTGTTATGGTCAATACAATGAATGCAACCATGATAAATACAAAAACGGTCTGAACCAATTCTGCCTTCGATAGTTTGCGTTTTTTTAAATAGAATTTATAGAATCCGGCCATAAAACCACATAATATGAGCAGTGGCAATAATCCATTGCTGATAAAAGCAGGAACAGGTGCCAGTAATAATTCAAAATTCAGTAAATACTCGTTAAGAATTATCCCCGTAATTGTTACAGCGGCAGCGTATTTAGTGGTTGCTTCGGCAGATTTTATACCTTGAGCAGATACAAACCAATGTCCGTTTGGCTCATCGTTGTAATTAATGAAAGGAAGCCAGGCCAGGAAAATAATCACGCCAACAGGAATGACAAATGCTGCGAAAAACGGATGAAAATGCATCAATAATTCCTGCAAACCGGCAAAATACCAGGGTGCTTTGGTTGGGTTCATGCTATAAACAGGATTTGCTTTTTCAAGCAATGGAGCATTGAACAAGGCTGACAGCAAAAATAAAACAGCCAACAAAACCAAGGCAACAATAAATTCCTTAAAAATAAGATTTGGCATAACCGGAACCGATTCTTCACCTGCAGATTCTTTCGATAAAAGCAATCCTCCGGCCTTTCTGATTTTCCAGAAATGATAGATGGAAAATAGGACAATTAACAAAGGTAAAACCGCAGTATGAAGCGTAAAAAAAGTAAGCAATGTATTTGCATTCAGTTCATTACCTCCAATTAGTAACTTGCGTAAACTTTCGCCAACCAAAGGAAAATATCCAATAATATTCGTACTTATGGTGATAGCCCAATAAGCTAATTGATCCCACGGTAACAGATAACCTGTGAAATTGGAAAAAACCACCAGAAAGAGCAAAATCAGTCCAAAGATCCAGTTGTTTGTGCGGTGCCCCCGAAAAGCACCGGTAAAAAACACCCTTAGAAAATGCAGGAAACTGATTAAAATTAAAAAAACCGCGCTCCAGTGATGTATGTTTCGGATAAACTGGCCGAAGAGCACATCATTTTTCAGAAAGAGTATAGAATCGTAAGCTTCAACGGGATTTGGTTTATAATAAAAACGAAGTAAAATACCTGTAAACAACTGAATAACAATCAATAATGCTGCCATGCCACCCAATCCGAATGTGCGTCTGAAGTCAATCGCTGAAGGTTTTACTCTGGCTGGATGAAGATGTAATAAAATGGATCGCATACTGAAAATGAGGGTTCAATGTAGAGGTAAATACTCACTACAAAGTTGAGGAAATTTACTTCACGAGCAAGTCATTATTTTGGTTTAGTTTCACTTGAAGTTAACAATCTCTTTAGACCAAACTTTTTCTGAACACCCTGAACCGTTTGATTTCATAAGCACCAAAACGATTCATTTCGGCGCTCATCGGTCCGTTTTTCTCCAAAACGAGATGTGTATCGATGTATTTGTAATTCAATTTGCTTGCGGCTTCTATCATGCTCATAGATAGGTAGATACTAAAGCCTTTCTGTTGAAATTCAGGTGTGATAGCACCCAACATCAAATCGAGTTTGGTTGCAGTGCGCATCGCTTTTAAAATATGAATAAATCCGAAAGGGAACAGGTGACCTTTAGCTTTTTGAACACCTTTGGTAAAAGAAGGCATTCCGATGATGAAACCTACCACTTTTTTTTGGTAAGTTATCACACTCACAAAGCGTGGATCAATCACGGGAAGATACTGTTTGGCCATGGCTTCCATTTCCTCTTTGGTCATAGGAACGAAACCGTAAATATGCTTGAATGCTTCGTTAACTGTCTCAAAAACAGGAATGATATATGGCTTAAGTTGTTTACGTGATGTAAAACTCAGAAATTCAAAATCTTCACGTGTTTTCAACCGGTCAAGAATGCGAGAATATCGCTCTGGAACAGGCGTTTTCATATCGTATCTGTAGCACAAACAATCGGCTTCTTTCGAAAAACCGGCTTTTTCAATGAAATCTACCATATATGGGAAATTACAGGCGCTGTCAATCACTGGTTCTTCTTCAAAACCCGAGATTTGAAATCCCTGCACATCTTTGTCCGAAAAACCATACGGACCTATGACAGTATCCATGCCGTTTTCTGAACCCCAGCTGGCAACCGCATCAATCAAGGTTTGAAAAAGAGAATAGTCATCCTCACATTCAAGATATCCGAATCGAACATTCTTCAAATTGTTCAGCTGATTATGCTTGTGATGGATGATACCCATAATCCGGCCAACGGTTTTACCATTTTTGGCAGCGATAAGCAAGCGTGTATCGCAAAAGTTGAAAGAAGGATTTTTTTTCGCATCAAAGAAATTCCATTCGTCGTGGTAAATCGGTGGAAGCCAGTTTGCGTGGTTGCGATGAATCTTCTTTGGAAGATAGATAAACTCTTTTAAATCCTTTCGCGAAACAACTTCTTTTAATTCAAATTCCATCATTGCCAATATTAATCTTCAATATTAGGAAATAATTCATTATTATTGAATTAAAGATAAATTTGCTGCAGAATATTTTCAATGATATGAATGACTTAACAAAGCAAATTTCAAATTCAGTCATCAATATTGGATTGCTTGGCTTTGGATTGTCGGGTAAAGTGTTTCATGCTCCTTTTATCGAAAATAACGAGTCATTCAGACTTCATTCGATCGTCACTTCAGGCACCGAGGCCGCAAAACTTTATCCCAAGGCCAACTTACTTCCTGATTATCAAACCTTACTCAAGAATCCTGATATTGATCTGATTGTCATTTGCACGCCATCAAATTTACATGCTGAACAGGCATTTTTGGCGATGAAAGCAGGAAAACACGTGGTGGTTGAAAAGCCCTTTGCCATGAATAGTTCAGAAGTAGTTCGAATGATCGAAACATCGAAAGTTACCGGAAAATTACTCTTTCCTTTTCATAACCGGCGTTGGGATGGCGATTTCATGACGGTGAAACACCTGATCACCGATGGTTTCCTTGGAAATGTCATAGAGTTTGAATCGTGTTTCGAACGATTTAGTCCAATTGTTTCTCGTGCAGCCTGGCGCTACGAAACACCCGAAAGTGGCGGAACGCTTTTCGACCTTGGTCCACACCTGATTGATCAGGCCATTTGCTTGTTTGGTAAACCCATTTCAGTGTGCTGCAAGCTCTATTTCCAACGCGAAACAAGCCATGCCAACGACAATTTTGATATCAAACTGATCTATCCGACTTTAACCGTCA
>CANNKD010000142.1 GCA_947505205.1 Bacteroidota bacterium
ATTCGAAAGAAATCCTCTTTTTTGATTATGATGGCTCCTGTAATCGGAATTATTACCAGAATGCTCATCATCGCGGTTATGGTGATCATGGTGACCATAATGCTCATGATCATTCGAATACCGCTGAACATACGGATTTGAACGCTCGATTATTTTCTCGAGTTCGCCTCTGTCTAACCATACTCCCCTGCAGTTGGGGCAAAAGTCTATTTCTACTCCTTGATTATCTGACATTACCAGATTGGTGTTACATTTTGGACAAATCATAATTTTTTTTATTAAGTTATTTCACTTCGAACCGCTCCAAACGGCATTTATTAATCCCTGTATTCCGTTTTCGCCTACATAACCAATGAGTTTCATTATGACAGGAAACAAAACGATAATAATAGCAACTACCACAACAATAATTACAGTTGCCGCAACCATCACCAGAACTTTTAGTTTAGGGTTAAGCGTAAGTTTGTTTAGTAGTTGCTGTTTTAAATAACCATGCTGGTTATCGGAGTAGGACGACTGATAATTGTGTCCCTGTTTGTAATGATGTTCAGAACCATACCCATGGTTTCTGGTGTCGCGTTTGAATAATTCATCAAAATCCATTTTATTACACTTTAGTTTTAAAAATTATAGAATGATTTCCTTTGTTTTGAAAATTTATGTCAGAATAACCCGACTTTTATTACACCTGAAAAAGTGAATCCCTTGATGTCCTTTTCGGTCAAATTGCGATAAGTTAGATCGCCAACAAATCTATAAGCACCTGTTAAACTGAATTTTATGTATTTCCACACATTCATCTCAACGGCTAGTCCGGGCTCAAAGAAGGCAAACCAGGCATCTCCTGCCGGAATCGTTACATGCTCAAGTTCGTATGAGTCTTTCAGGTCGAGTTCAATTTCACCGGCTCCAGCTTCAATTAATAAATTCAGGTGTACTACCTTTTCGGGCCAGAACGAATATTCGCCTTTTAGCCCCGCAAACTGCGAGTGCAGGTATAGACGATCATCCGACTCACCTGTTGGTATGTTTTCGGTTACACTAAACTTGTAGTTTAAACCTAGTGAAAGGTTGCTATTAAAGATTACTCCGGCCCCAATTCCAGGTAACACAGTGGTTGATCCTGTAATTTCGCCAAACTGGCAAGAAGGACTTATAAAATAACCAAGAGTAGGTTTACCGTTTCCGAACATTGTTTTTACCTCTTCGTTGGTCTGTGCAGTTGCGGTAAAGGCAAGCAAACTCAACATTAATAATAATTTAGTTTTCATGATTTCTTGTATTTTTAGTTATAAATTCAGTTTGAAATATATTCTCTTAATAAACGGCAATACATATGGTGTATTCAATAATTGACCTGCCAGAGCAGTCCGGCGGTGCCAAATGATTGTTTTAACTTGATTTAATAGAATTATTACCCTTTAGACTGACCTCATCAGGCACATATTTCCGGATCAGAAACATGTGAGAGATTTTTTAATACTAGTTAACTGTTCGATTTTGAATCAAACAAACTAACCAATAGCAAAACACAATACCAACTGAATCAATTCAGAAGGTACATTATAATCGTAAGGGTATGGTTAAACCAGTTTAGGCGGTTGCCAGATAGACGAAGATAATTCCGTTAAAACGAAAGAAACAGGAAGTAAAATCCTTGGGGATTTAAAGGCAGAAGCCGAAAAGTCGAAATTGATAGGAACGAAACAAGCTTCTTCTTCGGAGCATTCAAAAATATGATGATGAACAGGAATCCCAACATCATTCGTGTGTTGCCCACTAACAAACTCATGCAATTCAGGAACAGCAAAAACCAATATCCGCTCCCCTTCAAACAAAATGAGAGCAGACAGGATAAAAATAATTTTTACAATTTTACTTTTCACTTTATCAATTAATATCCAAAAGTAATTAAAAAATGCTCCTTGTATGAGCTAAACGGACAGGATGTGGAAGAATTGCAGGAAACATCCGCAATTTAAACTATATTATTGTTTTACTATTCAAAAATCGATTATTAAATATTGATTTTCAGATATTTAAATATTATTAGAATGAAACGTCTTAATAGTTAAAAATTACTAAAATCAATCATCATCACCTTCACCACTCTCACTTTTTGATTCTTCCCTTCTGATATCATCCTCATCCGCACTCTTGTGGCATCTGGCACAATCATTCAGATCGGCAATTCCCTCTTCATCATGTTCCCTCAGTATATTATTTTGTGTATGCTCATGGCATCCATAGCAGGTATATTTGCTATAATCGTTGTTTTGGTGACAGGTTTTGCAGTCAGTATTGTGTTCTTCGTCAAACACAAAATAGGCTGAATGGTCGAATGTTGAAGGCTTCCATTGGTTTGTGGTATGACATTTCGAACATTCATCCTTCAAATAGCCATGAAAGGTATCTAGAGGTTGTTTATGACACGAACCACAGTGATTTTTATCCGCTGCTACAATCAATTCATGGTTAAAAAGTGCCGAGGATTTCCATCCTTCAGTTGTATGGCATTTACTGCATTCGGCAGTATATTGATTATGCATACTATCCGCCGGATTATCATGGCAACTGCTGCAGTTATTTACCGTTTTTGCATCCAGTAATTCATGTTTGAAACCTCTTAATGAACTTTCAGGTACTATTCCTTTGTGCTCGGCATGGCATTCATCGCACTGCTGTGTTTCGAGAGCCGCATGAAACCTGATTTTCTTCGTGGTGGACGAATCAGCCTTAATCCCGATCTCATCAAGTTTGTGACAAACAATACATCTGTCATTTGGTGTACCAAAAAATGGCTGGTGACAAGATGCGCATTTCTGGTTTAGGTCCTGATGCCCTTTTACTAGTTCGCCAGGATTGATCATAATATGCGGGAAAAGGAACATGAGGGCTATAAAAACACCTGATATTAGGAAAACAAAAAATACATTTTTCATCAATAAAAAATTAAAGTTGCGATAATATGCAACAAGACCAAAATGCCAAAAAGTAATGATATCGGAATATGTACCACCCGCCATTTTTTCATCAAATCAACCGTGACAGCATCCCAAAACAGTTTCTTATCCGCATCAGCCTGACTAAAACCTGCTTCGATCATCACTACCTTCTTTTCCTTCAGTGTTTCGCTGGATTTTTTCAGCAGAAATTTACCTACCAAACCACTGGCTACATTGATCAGTAACATAATGATTGCCAACCATGGCAATATGGCGTTAAAGTGAATACCGGCGTGGACAAGTATAAAAACCGAACCAATCCAGGAAAAGTATTCGTGCACCAATAACAGCTTTTTTGGAGACCCGGATTCAATTATTTTTCGCTTTCGAAGTGAGTAAATAAAGGATAAAACAACAAGAGCAGTGCCTGTATATCCAAAATAAATACAGAGAGAAAGCAATTGAAAACGATGGAGAAAAAAATCAACGGCAATAGCAGTCAAAATCATCAGTACATACCACTGGATGAAAGGCATAACAAATTTTGCAAAAACAGATTTTTTCATTTTATTGCGTTTATCGTTTTTAGCTCCGTTTTCGAAATAATTGATATTACTGCATAACCTTCATTTTTTTAATTAATCAGATTCCTGAATCTTAAAAAAAATCATCTTATTTTACAGATATATGAAAATTTCTATGGGTGTTGGATTTTCCTAATAAGAACAAAAGTATAAAAAAAGAGACTCCCTATACCTTTCGGTCAAGCTGATTTTGTAATTAGATTAAACGGCTATGAAGGAGTATTTACAGCTTGCTTGCTCAAGCAAATATAATAGCTTTACTCTATTTGTTGATAGCTTCCTGATAAACCAAAACGAAAATACATCTAAATAAATATAAAACATTGACATTCAATTATATCGATACATTTGGATAGATTCGCATAATGGTGAAAAAGTCTTAAATTGCGTTTGACAGACAAGAGGCCACAGGTTCGAATCCAGTACGTCCCACACAGATAATCAGCCACTTACAGTTAAAATGTAAGGGCTTATTTATTTTTCAGACGATTTGAAAATAATTTACAATTTTATACCAAAGAGTTATTTACCACATTCCTAAATATTGCGCATTTTGTCAAAAAAAAAGGAAAATGTATGAACATTAATCTTGCCATTTGAAAAGATAAACCGTATTTTATTAGTATTTTTTCATGATGAGCGGATAATAGAATGTAGGTTTGAGTTTGTATGTGATCCCAATTGTAGTGATATTATAAAAATCGTATGGAAATCCACTCTCAACACTATCAAATGAATCACTGTTCATCCATCTGTTTGCCGACTGAAATATTATCCCAAAAGAAGGATTTATGGCGTAGTCAACTTCAATTCCAGCTAACAGTATTCCTTCAATGATTCTTCCCCAAAGCCCATTACCTTGCCCGTATCCTCGTTGAGAAATTATTTCATTTGTTGTGAGATTGTATAGTCTTGAATTGTAATAAGCTAATCCATTTCCAAAAAAGATGCTGATAAAAAACTTCTGATCCTTATGGTATGGCCTTATGGCATTTGAGAGGTTAACGGAAAAACATAAATTCAATTCAACCAATTCAGCAATAAAATAATCATTCGCACGCTCTCTTATTCCGGCAACAGGTGCATAAAATATTTGTCCCTTGATATTAAATACTGGTGAAAAATCTCTTATCAATTGTACTCCACCTCCATATCTCCATTCATTTTTGGGTTGGCTAACCGGGAAAATTGGATTTTCTTTTACATCACCAAATGTGGTGGTTGGACCGATATTGGCTGAAAAAGTCCAACCTTTTCTGAAATATAAATTATGATTAACTAATTTCTGACTTAAGGCTAAGCTTGAAATAGTTAAAAATATGATTAGTAATTTCGTTCTTCTATGCATTTATTTTAGCAGCTTCCTTCAATCACTAAACCTTTTCGAAGCATTTTATTTCAAATATTTTATTGTTTTTTACATTAAATTTGAATAGATATTAGAATACTTATCAATATATTTCACTGTCTTTCAATTACTTGGAATATTTGCTGTGCATTAATTCGTTTGGCGATGATCTTTTTATCGTGATCGAGAACATAGATGACAGGCGTGGCGTAAATATCATAAAGATCATGAAAATCAGGTGTCATGCTTTTCGATCCATTTACATTGATCCAGTTTAAATCTGCTGTTTTGATATAATTTTTCCATGCGTCCAAATCATTATTTGACGCGATGGCATAAACTTCCAAATTGTATTTGTTATCGTCATTGAGCTTCTTTAAATCGGTTAATTCCTTTTTGCAGATGCTGCAATCAATATCCCAGAAGAATATAATGGTATAATCAGCTTTAATTTCTTTAAAACTTTTATAAGTACCTGTAGTATCAATGAGCCATAAATCAGGGGCTAATGAGCCGATGAGGATTTTACGTAATTGATCTGCTTTTTTTGTAATGGTCTGTTTGATTGAAGGTGTTGTGTTTGTAATCTCATATTTTGCAAAATAATTATCAGCCAAATACACAAATACGGCGTCTAAACCCATAATCTTCGGATTCTGATATTTGGATGTAAAGAGCCAAATCAAATAATCTCGAACCTCAGTATTTGCCTTTGTTTGCGCTATCATTTTGTTTATCGATACAATAACTGAATCAGCGATTGGTGGCGTGAGTTTGTCGAGATAGGTTTCTACTTTGCTGGTTAATAATGGCGTTCTCAGAAGTCGTCCGTCTGATAAATCAACATTATCCCAAAAATGTTCTCTGAGATAGTAATACGATAAATCTGATTGATTTTTAATCGAATCTGGCACTTCAACTTCTTTAAGAGCTTTCAGAATTGCAGCGTAAAATGTATTTTTGTTTTGATCAATAGCCTTTTGCCGAAAATCAGTCAAGTTAAAAGTAAGTCTGGCGATTTCTTTATTGATACTATCTGTCACGATTTTGTCAACTTTCTTGCTTTCAATTTGTTTACGAAGTGCATTTATTTCAGTAAAAACCTGATTTGTAAATAGATAATGTTTATTAAAAAGTTCATTTTCCGGATTATTTTTTGTAATCAGATTGTTGTTTGAAAAGCTTTCGTCAACAGTCAAAGTGAACTTTTGATCTTTGTTGATCAAAAACTCAATCAATTTACCTTTTTTCGAATCAAGAATCATATAGATACCGCCCGGAAGATTTTTGTTTCCTGAGAAGGTGTATGTGTTATAGGAAAACGTGCTTGTGTCAACAAGTTTATATTTGTCACCAAAATAATTCCCTAAATAAAGTATGGAATCTATTTTTTTTGGTGTTTTGAAATCTATTTTGTATGAATCCTGAGATTGTACAGAAACAACTGATATTAAAAGTAATAGCACAATGGCTATCTTCAAATTTAAATAATTCGTTTTTAAATTATGCATAAATGCTCTTTTTTTTTGGCTGCAAATATACACAGACACTTACAATAACAGCCGATTCATTTATTTAATTCTAAACTGATTTATCCTTGAAGTGATTTAAATTATAAATCGTATTGAGTTATTTCAATGGATTATTTTCTAAGTTTGTAGTAAAAACAATCTGTTTTTGATTGAATCAGCATTTAAACTACCTGATGAAAAAGGTTTATATCATTTCATTTTTTATTGTTTATCAATTTATTCTACCTATCGGCACAATTCAAGGCCAATCGAACCGTGCATTCA
Organism: Bacteroidota bacterium; assembly: GCA_947505205.1. Lineage (GTDB taxonomy): Bacteria > Bacteroidota > Bacteroidia > Bacteroidales > F082 > CAJBPB01. The sequence goes on from CANNKD010000142.1 coordinate 6,674, forward strand.
GGATTGGGTTTTATAATACCGAAAATTTTTTCGATGTTTTTCCTGATTCAACGCGTGAATACAATGCGTTTACGCCCGAAGGTGAACAGCATTGGGACTATGATCGGTTTCAAAAAAAAAGAAACAATATCTATAAAACTATCATTGCTTTAGGTGAAGGTAAATCGCCTGATATAATGGGTTTGTGTGAAGTGGAAAATGAGGTTGTTTTACGTGAACTGATTTTTAAGACACCTTTAAAATCGAGTGAATATCAGTATGTTATGTATCCAACACCCGACCGACGAGGAATTAATGTTGGTATCATTTATCGCATTGAGAATCTTCGGTTGTTGTCGAGCAAAGCCATCTTGGTTAAAGATTATAGTGAGAAGGAATTTTTTACAAGGAATATTCTGTATGCAAGTTTTATCGTTTCAAATATAGATACCTTGCATTTATTTATAAATCATTGGCCATCAAGGTATGGAGGTACTTTGGCTACAACTGAAAAACGTATGCTTGCTGCAAAAACCTTGAAAATAAATACTGATTCCATTTTCAAAAGATTTCCTCATGCCAAAATTGTGATAATGGGTGATTTTAATGATTGCCCTGAAGATGAAAGTTTAATCTATGGCTTGCAAATAACGAACCAAAATACAGATATTCAATCAAATGACTTGATTGATTTGTGCTTTAATAATGATAAATTAGGCTTTGTTGGGACATTAAAGTACGAACATCAATGGCAGATATTTGATCAGATAATAGTTTCCGGCAACCTAATAAAGGCCACACAGGGATTGGCATATAAAAATGAGAGCGCGCGCATATTTCACCCGCCTTTTCTGTTTATTGAAGACGAAAGATATTTAGGATTGAAATTATTCAGAACTTATACAGGTCCAACCTATGAAGGTGGTTTCAGTGACCATTTACCTGTTTACTTTGATCTTGAATGGAGGTAAATTACGGTATTAACGAATTCAAAAATTGAGCTATTTCATTTAAATTCAATATTTTATCTACATATCCTGTATCAATTGCTGCTTGTGGCATTGTAGGAACATCAGCAGTCAACGGAGATTGTGCAATGGTGAAACCACCATATTTTTTTATATATTCAATGCCAGATGCACCATCATTATTCGCTCCGGTTAAAATGATACCAATAACATTTTGTTTGTATGCAAGAGCTGCCGTTTCGAAGAGTATGTCGATTGATGGTCTGGAAAAATTTACTTTCTCATCCACTGTCAAGCTTAATGAAAAATCTTCTTCCACAAGTAAATGAAAGTTTGGTGGAGCGATATAAATATGTGATTTTAGGATCTTTTCACCACCATCGACTTCTTTTACAGTTAAATGAGTTTGCTGATTTAGAAATTTGGCTAGATAAGATTCGGAATTTGGACTTGTGTGCTGAGTTATGATAATCGGCATTTCGAAGGCCGGAGAAAGAGCATGAATAATAGATTTCAATGCATTTAATCCTCCTGCCGATGATCCGATAACAATTGCTTTATAACCCATTATTATTTTTTATCAATACTTTTTTTTAAAAATTTTCTCTTTGGAATCAATGATTTCGAATTGCTCATTTGCATCAGCCAGCATGATGTTTTCCTTTGATCCCAGTCCTAAAAAGCCACCTTTTATTAGACTTTCAGAAAATAAGTTGATTACCTTATTTTGAAGTTCCTTGTTGAAATAAATTAACACATTTCGGCATATTAATAGATTTACTTCGGCAAATACACTGTCAGTTACCAGATTATGTTCAGCGAAGACAATGTTTTCTTTTAATTTATTATCAAAAATAACGGAATCGTAATTTGCAACATAATATTCAGCCAATGAATGTGTTCCGCCCGAAGCCTGATAATTCATGGTGTAATCCTTTATTTTGGAAATAGGATAAATGGCTTGTTTTGCAACTTCCAGTACATTTTGATTAAAATCTGTTGCGTAAATCTGTGTTCGATTGTAAAGCCCTTCCTCAAACAACATAATGGCAAAGGAATAAACTTCTTCTCCTGTTGAACAGCCTGCGTGCCAAACCTTTATGTACGGATATGTTCTGAGTATAGGGATTATTTCATTTCGTATTGATCTATAAAAACCGGGGTCGCGGTACATTTCAGTCACATTGATCGATAAATCTCTGAGAATCAAATCGAAACAATCTTGTTCATATAGAATTTTGTGTTGTAATTGAGAAACACTTTGTAATCCTAAGTTTGTTGCCCGATGCAAGATTCGACGTTTTACATGGGCTTTGTTATAGTTACGAAAATCGTATCCGTAAACTTTAAAAATTACTTCGAGGAGTTGTTCTATTTCGATAGATTGGATAAAAGAAAGTCTATCAAGGC
>CANNKD010000143.1 GCA_947505205.1 Bacteroidota bacterium
GAAGACATCATGACGAAGAAATTTGGTGGCACGAAACCAATCTTTGTTCTGTTTAAAGGAGATATTCAAAATCCGGAAGTATTGAAAACCATGCTCAGGATGGAGAAGTATATGAAAGCACGCCCTGATATTGTTTTTACGCAATCGATCGCCGATATTATTGTAGATATAAACACGGCTCTTGGCGAAGGAACCGGTATTCCGGATAGCAAAGAGAAAATAGAACAATTGTGGTTTCTGCTCGATGGAAACGAATTTATCAGCAGGTTTGTCTCGGAAAACAAAGACGAAGCAATCATCATTTCGAAATACATCGCCCCGGATATCAAGACCAAAATTGAATTCGCCGGAGATATCAATAAATTTATCAAAGAAAATGCAAGTGCCGATTGTTCAATTGAAATCACTGGGATGCCATTTATAGAGGTTACAATGGATAAAAGCTTGATAAATAGCCAGATGGGAAGTTTAGCCCTCGCTATTCTATTCGTCATCATCATCGTTGGATTGATTTTGAAGTCATTTTCATCCGGAATTTACGCTGCCATCCCAATCCTTGCTGCTATTATCATTCTTTTCGGATTGATGGGATTTACTGGAATTCCGTTAAATATAGCCACGGTGCTTGTTGCCAGTATTGCACTTGGTATCGGGATTGATTATTCGATTCATGTCATCTCACATTTTAATCACTCATTGAAAAATGGAAGTACTGTATATCAAGCCATCGAAAACACGATCGGGATAAGTGGGAAAGCCATTATCATTAATCTCACTTCGGTATCTGCCGGCTTTTTGGTATTGATTTTCTCGGAAATGGTGCCTCTCGAAAATTTTGGATTATTAATTGCGCTAAGTATGATTGGTTCAGGCCTGGGTGCTCTTACTTTACTTCCTGTGATACTGATCCTTACAAACAAAAATCATAAACCATCAAACTTGAAAAATACATATGAAACACTTTAATTACATCGTCCTGTTTTGTTTTGTCTTTCTTATCTTCGGATTGTCTAAAATTTATGCACAAGATGCTAACACACTGTTGATCAATATGGATAAGGTGTTGTTTTCCGCAAAAGATAAGCAGGGAAAAGTAACCATTATTTTAACTGATAAATCAGGAAAACAAAGCGTACGCGAGGCAAGTATGATGCAAAAAGGAAATGACAAAAAATTATATCGTTATACCAAACCGGAAAATCAGGCCGGAATTGCAACGCTTTCGTTGGCAAATGGTGTAATGTGGTTGTATATGCCGGCATTTGAGAAACCAAAAAAAATATCATTATTAGCTAAAAGTCAGGCTTTCACCGGGACTGATTTCTCTTATGAGGATATGGCAAATGACTCATATTCTGATCGTTACACTGCAACGATTTTAGAAACGGGCAGCGACTATTACCAATTACAACTTACGCCCAAAAACGATAAATCGTCTTACGGAAAGATTATTGTAAAGATCAATAAAACAGCATTTTATCCGCTAAAAATTGATTATTTCAATGGCAAAGGGAAAAAATTCAAGGAGGCCACTTATGTTTATGAAATGGTTGGTAAATACTGGAACGCTTCGGAAGTTGTGATGATGGATCTTGAAAAAAATCACAGTACAACCATACATCTTTCTGATATGAAATTTGATCAGGGAATTTCCGATGATCAGTTTACAGTGGAAAAACTAAAGCTTTAGTCGAGAAATTTTCTTGAGAAAAGATTAGCATCCACCGCCTTTTGATGCTTCCACCTTCTTTGGATTAACAGTTTTCTTTGGGGCTTCTGCTGTTCCTTCGCTTGACTGGGTTGTGGAAGATGTCATTGTTTTCAAAACCTTCAAATCAACCGTCGAAATTTCTGTTGAAATTACATTGTCATGAATTACTTTTGATTGTAAAGCATCACTGTTTCCATCAACGATTTTAACATTTTGAATCCCAACTTGCTGAAGCATCATCCATGCATCTATTGCCTGACGGGCTGTTTCTCCATACAAAATTACCGTAACTCCCTTTTTATTGAAACTTTTCAGCGTTTTCTGATTTGATTTGTCAAACAAAGTTCTGAGAGGCATATTGATGGCATTTTCAAGATGACTACGCTCAAAAGAGATGATATTTCTGATATCAACAAAAACTGCTTTGCCATCAGGCTTACCGATTAATTCCTTGGCCTGCATAATATTTAGACTAAAATCAGGATTATTCGAACGTGCCAATATTTTCTCAGGATTCAACTTATATTCAAGCTCGGGAGCCTGAAAAGTGAGCAGCCCAAAAATGAAAACAATTACAATTGACACAACCGCAATGGTAAGTCTTTTGGTTTTATTTAATTCTTCTTTCATGTTTTATCAGATTTTGAGGTTAACATCCACCACCAGAGCTTGCTCCGGCTTCCTTTTTCATCAATATTGTCGTCTTTTTCTGGGTATTTTGTTGGCTCTGACCAGCAGTTGAATCACCATTACCATAAAAATATTGACTGGCTCCTTTACGGAATTGATATAACTCAACTGTTTCAATAGGTTCAGTATCAGCAGGTTTTTCAGCTTTCACGATTGTATTAAACCAATTATTTAGACCTCCCTGCATCACATAAATTGTTTCGAAACCCATCCTTTTACAAATAATCCAGGCCTGATCGGCGGCAACATCAGCATTTGAATAAAACACTTTATCAAGGTCTTTTGTGCCCATAATTTCGAGTGATGAGGTTTCAAGGAGTGAATCCAGTGGAATATTAATCGATCCCGGAATAGCGAAAGTTTTAAATTCAGCCGCTGAACGAACATCAATTAATACCAATGCCGGATCTTTCTTAACCAATCTATCCGTTATTACATCGGACGAAAGAAAACGGGAAGGTTCATCAACCATTAAAAGTAATTTTTCTGGCTTTATTTCATTATTATGCTTAATATCAGGCATAAACAATATCCCAAAACCCAATATTAGTGCTAAAATCGTTAGAATTAGATAATTTTTATTCATCTTACTATTTATTAATACTCTACTTTCTTTACAAGTTTTTCAATGAATGTTGCGCCATAAAACATTCCAATAGCTGCCATAATGAGTAAAAAAGCAAATACAGCTTTGCTCATTCCAAGCATATCAAAAATTAATGCATCACCCATATTTCCGCTATTATAGAGCGATTCGAACAATGAATAAGCTTCGGAAAAGAAGAAAATCCCTACAAATAGCCCACCTGCAAAAACCATTGCATCAATTTTACCGATTGCAATTCCGCAAAAACTTGTTCCCGGACAAAAACCACCTAATGCAAAGCCAGCGCCCATCACAAGTCCGCCAATAATAGCGGGACTGACATAAAATGGATTAATATAAAGCATGGAAGCATCCATCCATCCCATAAAATCGAAATAGATGATTCCTGTCATGGCTGTTAGTGCAGCGGTGAAAAATACCCGCAACACAACAAAATCATAGCCAAAAAATGTTCCCATGATTTTGCGCGAAGAAGAAAAACCCGAAGCTTCAAGCGTAAACCCGAAGCCAATCCCGATTAACAAGGCAATCACATTGTTCCATGCTTCAGGGATAATATTCATTGGTATTAATGGACCAGTCATATCGCTAATTTTTATAATTTATATCCAGAGTTTTTTAAATATCCATGAGAAAAAATAGGCCGAGCCGAAGATAGCCAGCATGGTAATGATACCAGATGCCGACAATACTGCCATTCCGCTCAAGGCAGCACCACTGGTGCAACCACGCGCAAGTTGAGATCCTATACCGAAAAGTATTCCTCCAACTGCAGCTGCAATCAGTCGTTTATTATCGGTTATCTTTGGAGAATGTTCAACTTTCAATTTCATACGCCCATAAATAATTCCTGAAAGAAAACCTCCAATAACAACACCCATAACTTCAAAAACGAGCCAATTATTCATGGGACTGTCATCATCGCTCAGAAATTTACTGTAATAACCCGATTTTTCAGCATGCGTTGGTGCAACGGAATGAACAGCCGTAACCACAGTATTTTTTACCGCACCACTTGCGCCCAATCCACGACCGGTTATATAATATGATGCAAACAATACCAATCCGAGCAAAATTCCTCCCAAATATGGATTGATATAAAATGTCCCGTCTCTTTTATTCATTTTCATAATAATTTCTTTTACAGATTAATAAAGATAACGTGTGATTTGTCCGGCTTCGACCATGATAAATCTGAACATAAGTCCGCCAAGCAAAACTAAAATTACCGGAATAACAACCGGAATATGGAAATCGAACAATTCGAGCACCTCCATTGCAGCCGGAATTACCAAACCCAAAAAGATAACAAACACCCAAAATGTTACCGTAAATTGACCACCCAAAAAAAGTTGAGCAGCATCAATCTGAACCTGTGAGGCCGCCTGAAATCCCATGATCATGTGAACGATAAAGAAAACCTCAATCACGATGAGTAACAGGTCAATCCTGCTCATGGTACGGCGCTCGGTGGCTGATTTGCTCATCATTAAAATTGTTGCCGCACCTGTTGACAAACCCGAAACCAAAAACAATGGCCCTAAAATTGAAGTATTCCATAGTGGACGCGCATTAAAAGCGGATAACAAAATACCGGTATAAATACCCAAGATAACCGAAAGTACGATGATAATCCATGCTAATCCAATACGGTTTTTTATCACAAAGGCTTCGAAATCATCAAGTATGGAAAACTTCCATTTCCAGCCCGGGATAATTTCCTTTAGATAACTGGCAACCCAAATAATTGATAAAGGTGTAATGGCCATCAGCACCCATGCGCCCCACGACATGGGCGAAGTAATCCGAAAAGTTGTGTAAAGCTGCCAAAAAAATAGCTTGTGTTTTAAATCCAAAAACAAAGCAAAAAGCCCTAATACCAATGCAATTGGAGCAATCACAGGAGCTTTTTTTACAGCTGCCGGCATTTCATTTTCCTTACCAAGGATTGTGAATAATGCAGCAAAAAATAAAATTCCGGCTGCCAATCCTCCCAAAAACAGATAGAGCGGAATCTGCCAATGCCAAACGTTCAAATATGGATCTATATCCGGAATTTGGCGACCGCTTGCGAATAATTCTTCTTTCATAATGTACTGATTAATAGTGGTTATCAGGTCAGATAATAAATTTGAGGTTTTGTACCGGCTTCCGGAGCAAGTGTTTTAAACTTGCGGTTTTTCAAAATATTGGTAATCTCGGAGTTAGAATCATCCAAATCACCAAAATACAGGCATTTTGTTGGACAAACACTCACGCATGCAGGTTTCAACCCTTCTTTCACACGATGCAGACAGAAGGTACATTTATCAACATAACCATCAGGATGTGAGTATCTTGCATCGTAAGGACATGATTGGATACAAGCTGCACAACCGATACATTCATTCTTAGTAACAACCACAATACCACCTTCTTCAAAATGACTTGCACCGGTTGGACAACACCGAACACAAGGTGAATTGTCGCAGTGGTTGCAACGTTCTGAACGGAGTTCAATTTCTACATTCGGATAGCTGCCATCTACTGTTTCGGTAATCCAATCGCGACAGTATCCAATTGGCACGTCGTTTTCCAATTGGCAGGCCACAACGCAGTCGCTGCACCCAACACATTTGCGTGTGTCAATAGCCATTGCATATCTCATACCGCAGTCTCCTTATTATTTTGATTGTTTAAAACAAAAGTTACGAAATTACCCCGCATACCAGTTCCGCCCATCAACGGGTCAATCATCACATTGGTAATGAGTTCGGTATCATTTGCTCCTCTTCCAAAAGCACGTGAAAGCGCTTCTTTATTATGCCCGAAACCATGAACCATATACACCGAATCCCAACGAATTCGCTCTGTGATCCGCACCTTGATTGGGAAACTCGATAATTGGCCATCCTGATTTTTGAGATACACATATTGATCTTTTTTTAATCCCCATAACTTTGCAACCCGTGGATTTACCCATACAGAATTTTCTTTCATCAGATCAACCAGATTGGCATTATTGGCAGTACGGCTAAAAGTATGCATTGGTGCTCTGCCATAAATCAAACGATAAAATCCTTCTTCAGGTTCCGGATGTGGCGTATAAACAGGCATTGGGTCAAACCCATGATTAGCAAGATTTTCAGAATACAATTCAATTTTCCCGGAGGCTGTTTTGAAATGTTGTGCAATTGTATTATCCAAATAAGGCGAACCTTTTTTGCGAGGAAGCACTATTACACCCGTTTTTTCGAGTTCCTCAAACGACAATCCCAATTGCTTTACTTGCCATTCCAACACTTCTTTATAATCTTCGTAGTCGAAATAGGCATGTAAGTCCAGTTTCTCACCTAATTGCTTTGCAATCCACCAGGCGGGTTTTGTTTCATACATTGGCTCAATAGCTGGTTTGCGTAAAGCCAATGAAGGTTCGCGATGCGGAGCATCTCTGATATCGTCCCAACGTTCAAGATAAGTACATTCCGGAAGCACAACATCAGCATAACCTGTGACTTCGGTTGGCATCGTATCAACAACAACAACCAAATCAAGATGTTGTATGGCTTCATCCAATTGCTTTTTGAGTGGTATGGCAATTGGTAAGTTGGTTCCGGCAACAATCCAGGCATGAATTTGATGTTTGGTTTGAGGTCCGGGAATGGATGCTTCAATAAAAGTATTTGTAACCGACATACTGGCGAAAGGATAATTGCCATTCAGCAATTCGTGCCACGACCAATTGGGTTTTGGATAAGGCGGATGCGGATGATCTGGCAATCCAACACCTTCTTTCACAAAGAAACCTCCACGCGCTCCCCATGAACCTAACAATGCATTCAAAATTGCAATGGCACGTGAGCGTTGAGAATCGTCGCCATACCAGGTAACATGCCTTCCAGGATGAATGATAACAGAAGGAGCGGCTGAGGCCATTTCTTTAGCGGTCTTTCTTATCTGATCAGGTGCTATGGTTGTGATACCATAGGCCCATTCCGGAGTAAAATTGCGTACATATTCTTTCAACTGGTCGAAACCCATTGTTTGCAATTCCACATATTCCTTATTATACAGGTTTTCATAAATGAGAACATGAATCCATGCAAGCAGCAATGCGATATCGGTGGATGGTTTTATAGGTAACCAATATTTCGATTTGCTTGCAGCTGTTGACAATCGAGGGTCAACGGTGATAATCACAGCGCCTTTATCAATGGCATCCGACATTTCCTGAACCTGTGCATTGTGCATATTTTCGCCAATGTGCGAACCAATCAACACCATACATCGTGTATCACGGATGTCAGTTGGTTCAGGACTTCCTACCTGAAAACCAAAAGTTGTTTCAAAGCCAACTTCGCGTGGGCCACGGCATTGTGCGAAGGAAGGTGCAGAAACAGTAGTTGAACCGTATGCGTTTAGCAAATGGGTAAAATAATGTCCTGCTGATCCATGATTAAACAAAGCAATGCTTTCGGCACCATAATTTTGTTTGATTGCCTTCATTTTATCAGCAATGAAAGTTAGCGCTTCTTCCCAACTTGCTTCTCTGTAGGTTTGGCTACCCGGTTCACCAACGCGCATCAAAGGTGTTTTTAACCGATCGGTGTCATAAACCATCCCAACGCCACCTGTTCCGCGTGGACAAAGCCGTCCGTTGCATTGTGGATCGTCATCATTCCCGATGATTTTTTTAATCTTTCCTGTTTCCGAAACGTATGCCCAACCGGCACATTTCCAAAAACAAACTTCGCAATAGGTTGGAATTCGCTTATAGTTCTTATCATAGTCATGGCCCGAATCCCAAAAAAGTGGTGAGCCACCCAGAATCTTTGATGAACCAACTGTCGCTGCTATTGCTCCAACACCCAAAGCCGAAATTTTAATAAAATCTCTTCTTGTTTTCATTATTGATGTATTGTATTGTATATCAATTATTTACAATTATTTGAAATTTCTATTGTGAAATATTTAGCAAAAGTATGATAAATCTTTCATTAACTTAAACAGGCTCATTTTAAGACAACTTTATAAATAATTGATAATCATTGTTATATAAACTTATTATAAATGGGGCATTTCATATTACTCAGTATATAGTATTGATTTTAAGCATTTTATAAATCTTGTTTAGAATTGATTTGAATACGGTTTATAAAATGTATATGATTGAATATCAATCATTTAATATAATGACAAATGAATTAGAAAATATATTGATTTCAATCAGTAAAAAAGTTGATTTGGAGAGGTATTTTAGTTAACCAAATATAAGATTGGATCATTCAATACAAGATTTTGATTTATTATTTCTCTCTACCTTCGCATAATAATCATTTCGGCAATGGGTGAATTTTTCATAAAGCGCATCAGTTCATTTTTGGTCATTTTAATAATCATCTTTTTTACCGGTTGTCACGAAATACCAAACGTAAATAATTCGAATTTAATCGAATTGCCGCATATTCAAGGCAAAGTTGAATCATGCTTGATTTGCCATAGCAAAATGCAGGGATTTTCGGAAGGTCATGAACCCGACAGCATCGGCTGTTCGGTTTGTCATGGCGGAAATGCTTCTGAAACTGATAAACTCTTAGCACACAAAAACATGGTTCCTGTGCCGGGAAACTTGTCGAATGCTTCAACAACTTGCGGAACAACAAATTGTCATCCGGCCATTGTAGCGAGGGTTTCAACAAGCATGATGGCCACTTTAAGTGGAATGATTAGCGTTGATAAATGGGTTTTTGGCGAAATTCCTTTACCAATTGGAAATGAAAAAATAACCGAAATTGGACAATCAGCGTCCGAAGTTCATTTGCGAAATTTGTGCGCCGGCTGTCACATTGGTAACGAAAAGACAAGTCATGGAAATCCGACCTGGCTCGAACGCGGTGGTGGTTGCAATGCCTGTCATTTGAAATATAACGAACAGGCATTAAGCAGTTTGCATAAAATGAAAATGCAAGCTAAAAATGACACAACTGTTCCAATCATACATCCAAGTATCGATTTGAATATCTCGAATGAC
>CANNKD010000144.1 GCA_947505205.1 Bacteroidota bacterium
AAAATGGCTCTCCTCCAATAATTAACTTCATCGAATTATGCTCATATTCAAGTATTTCTATTGTAAAAGGCTCGTTATCAACCAGCATTGTAAATTGCATAAACTGCCGCCAGAAGCCAATCTCACTCCAAACATTTTTTTGTTGGTGGTTGTGCTTAAATTGCGACTTGAAAAGTAAAAATGCACCAATTGCCTTGTGCTGTGTAGCTAATGTTTTTGGTTGATGCATGGCAGCGATGAGATTGCCTGTGTGTTCATCGCAAAATTTTGTACTCAATGTATTTTCGGTAAAAGCAGTGTGTTTGAGCAACTGTCGTAAATATGGAATATTTGATTTAATCCCTTGAATAACATACTGTTGTAAGGCAGTTTCCATTAAAATAATGGCTTCATTTCTGTCTTTTCCCCAGGTAACCAACTTACTTATCATGGGATCGAACAGACTGTAAATTTCGGTTGGTCCATCAATACTTTGATCAATACGGATGTTTTCCTTTATGGGAAAATGATAGTTGGTGACGATGCCGGGCGAAGGTAAAAAGTTTTGCAAAGGATCTTCGGCATAGATTCTGCATTCGATGGCATGGCCATGTTGTTTTATGTCGCTTTGCTGAATCCTGAGTGGTTTTCCCTGGGCAATCATTAACTGTTCTTCAACGAGGTCGAAGCCTGTAACCATTTCTGTAACAGGATGTTCAACCTGTATGCGCGTGTTCATTTCTAAAAAGTAGAAATGCAAATCTTTATCAACCAGAAACTCAATCGTTCCGGCGCTTTTGTAGCCAATATCTCGACAAATGTTTACCGCAGCCTCGCCCATTTTCTCGCGTACTTCCTGTGTGAGCGTAGGCGAAGGTGATTCTTCAATAATTTTTTGATAACGGCGCTGAATTGAACATTCGCGTTCGTAAAGATGTACTACATTTCCAAAACCGTCGCCTAGTACCTGAATCTCAATATGCCGTGGCTCCTCAATAAATTTTTCAACATAAACAGTTGCATCGCCAAAATAGTTGAGCGCTTCGCGCGAAGCAGTTTCGAGTACATCGGCGAGTTCGTTCGGTTTATAAACGATCTTCATTCCTTTGCCACCACCACCAGCTGCTGCTTTTACCAAAAGTGGATATTCAATTGTATCGGCTTTTGATAAAATCTCCTCTTTTGTACCGGAAATACCTTTTGTGATTGGTAATCCACACTTTACAGCATGATCACGCGCCGAAATCTTGTTTCCCATCAAGCGCATGGTGGCAGCATCGGGACCGATAAAACGGATGTCATTTTCATTGCAGGCATCAACAAACAATGGGTTTTCAGATAGAAATCCATAGCCGGGATGAATGGCATCTGCACCTGCCTTTTTTGCAAGTCGGATGATTTTGCTGATGTTGAGATAGGTTTCGCGAAGCTCACCACCGCCTAGGGATAGCGCTTCATCGGCATAGCGAACGTGCAGCGAATTGGCATCCAATTCATGATAGATTGCGACTGAAATGATTCCCAATCGCCGGAGCGTTTTCATGATGCGCACCGCAATTTCACCACGATTGGCAATCAGTACTTTATGTATGATAGTTTGTCTCATAATTCTTGAAACCAGTTTGGTTTTCGTTTTTCAAAAAATGCTGTAATTCCTTCTTGTCCCTCTGTAGCAGCTCTTTGGCTTGCAATCAAAGCTGCTGTAAAATTCATTGTTTCTTCTTGATTCATGCTTTGCGACTGCAGTTCATGAATCAGGTTTTTTGTCCTTGAAACGGCTCCCGGGGCTGCTGAAAGGAGCTGATTGCAATAGCTGGTAAGTGTTTGCTCGCCGTTTGATTCATTAATAATTTTATTTACCAGTGAATATTTTTCTGCTTCAATGGCATCAAATCGTCTTCCGGTGAGCATCAGGTCGCGAGCTGCCGCTTCGCCACATTTTGCCAATACAAAAGGAGAAATGGTAGCCGGTGAAATACCAATTTTGACTTCACTGAAGGCAAAAGTTGTGTTTTCGTCGGCCAAAACAATATCGCATGCAGCCGCCAGTCCGTTGGCACCGCCATAAACTGCTCCATGTAGCATTGCAATCACAGGTTTGGAGCATGAATTTATTGTTGAAAACAAAGTGGCTAAACGGATTGCATCATTTTTGTTTTCTTCTTCTCCAAAACTGGCAATTTCTTTCATATAATTCAAATCGGCACCGGCACAAAACGATTTTCCTCGTCCGCGAATAACGACTACGCGTGTATGAGTGTCATCGGATAATTTGGCAAATACAGCAGTCAATTCATTTATCATCAATGCATTAAGTGCATTGTGTTTTTCTGGAAGATTGAGCCAAATGGTCGTAACTGCCTTATTTATTTCTATTTCAAGTACTTTATTTTCCAACTTTTTCCGATAGATTATGTTTTTAAATTCAAAATTCAAAATTCAAAACGAAAATTGTATTAAGAAGATGCTTTTGTATTTTTTGATTTTGCATTTTACAATTTGCACTTTTCTTACATTCTGAAAACACCAAACTGAGGTTCAGGAAACGGATTGTTTCGTGCAGCCGCTATTCCCATGGCAATAATTTTTCGGGTATCAACAGGATCAATGATTCCGTCGTCCCAAAGACGTGCCGTGCTATAATAAGCTGATCCTTCGCGCTCATATTTCGCCAAAATGGAGCTTCTCAATTCGTCGATTTCCTGTTGAGGCATTTCTTTCCCTTTTTCACGGTACTGATCCTCTTTTACTGTAACCAACACATTTGCAGCCTGTTCGCCGCCCATTACCGATATTTTGGCATTGGGCCACATAAGTAAAAAACGCGGATTGTAAGCACGGCCGGCCATCCCGTAATTTCCTGCACCAAAAGATCCACCAATAATTACCGTAAATTTGGGCACATTAGCGTTTGAAACAGCATGTACCATTTTTGCGCCATCTTTTGCGATGCCACCGCGTTCAAAGTCTTTTCCAACCATGAACCCGGTAATATTTTGTATAAAAACCAGTGGAATTTTTCGCGCACAACAAAGTTCGATGAAATGAGTCACTTTCAAAGCCGATTCGGAAAATAATACGCCAAAATTGGCTATGATTCCAACCGGAAAGCCCATGATATAAGCAAATCCTGTTACAACCGTTGTCGCATATCTCGCTTTGAATTCCTGAAACTCACTTCCATCCACCATGCGCATGATAATCTCGCGTGGATCGAGCATCTTCCGAAAATCGAGAGGAGCAAGACCATATAATTCTTTTGGATCATAGAGAGGCTCTTTCGATTCTCTTATCTCAAGTATCTGACGCTGAATGGGTTTGAGTGTTTCGAAAATATTACGGCATATCTGAATGGCATGTAAATCGTTTTCAGCCAAATGATCGGCAACACCCGAAATGGTTGTATGTACTTCGCCACCACCCAATTCTTCGGCTGTTACTTCTTCACCTGTGGCGGCTTTCACCAGAGGAGGTCCACCCAAAAATATCGTTCCCTGGTTACGGACAATGATGGTTTCGTCGCTCATGGCCGGGACGTAAGCGCCACCTGCTGTGCACGACCCCATCACGATGGCGATCTGCGCCAATCCCATGGCTGACATGCGTGCCTGATTGTAGAAAATCCTGCCGAAATGCTCACGATCGGGAAAGACACTGTCCTGTTCCGACAAAAATGCGCCACCGGAATCGACCAGACAAACACTTGGCAACCGGTTTTCCATGGCGATTTCCTGCGCCCTCAAATGTTTTTTGACTGTATAATGCATATACGAGCCGCCTTTTACGGTTGCATCGTTGGCGATAATCACTGTTTCTCGGCCATGAATTACCCCAATTCCGGTAACGATTCCGGCTGATGGAAATCCATTATTATACAAATTATAAGCAGCCAGAGGCGAAAACTCAAGAAAAGGTGTATTCGGATCGACCAGTAAATCAATGCGTTCGCGCGCCGTTAGCTTGTTTCGTTCTTTATGCTTTTTCACAGCATCTTCACTTCCGCCACGCGTCATTTGTTGCTGAATCGTTTTGAATTCGCCTAATAAATTCATGAAAGCATCGCTGTTTTGCTTAAACTCTTCAGAAGTGGTGTCTATTTTCGATTTGAGTGTGTACAATTCGTTAAGGGTTTTTTCGTTTTTAACTTTGCCGCTATTTTCGGGATTGACTCGGACTGTAAAGTTAATTATTTATGATAGCGACAGTCAATAAATTGAGAAACTTAAGTTAAACTTTTTGTTATTTGGAGATGAAGCTTCGTTCCGGATTGATAAATCATCAAGTTTTCATATTGATTTATGATCAAGCCTGGATATTTTGAAGGTTTTGGAACATATCATTTTTTAATTTTGCAACCGATTACAAACAATTTTCATGAAGCAAAAATGCTTTCTCTTTATCTTGATTCTATTATTTCACAATGTCGCATATTGTGCCAACGATTCAACCGAAGTGAAGAAAAAACAATTCATGTTTACGGCTTTGAATTATCATCACGGGAAGGTTTTACCAACGAACGATTTTGTGAAAGGTGCTAACAATTCCGGCAATCCCATTGGCAAATACCAATCACTTTCGATAAAAATTGGCTGGCAAAATCCAGGTTATACCAATTGGCAAAAAATCTATCGCGGACCCTGTTATGGCCTTGGATTTTTTGTCGGTGATTTTTACAATGCCCACGAAATTGGCTATCCTCTGTCAGTGTACGGATTTTATGGAATACCGGTGGTGAGGTTCAACAGATTCGAATTATATTCGGAGTTTCAATATGGAATTGCTTGGAACTGGCAACATTACGATTCAACTTCAAATCCACATAATATTGCCATTGGTTCAGGCTTGACGGTTCACCTGGATGTTGGTTTGACGATGAATTATTCAATTTCTGACAGATTAAATGTAGCATTTGGATATAGTTTCAGCCATTTTTCAAATGGCGGTTTTGAGAGACCAAACAGAGGGTTTAATTTGATTGCGCCATCCATCCAGGTCAAATATTATTCTCGCGATAAACCTGATTATAAAAATATTGGCAGACCACCGAAGGATTTGAAAAAGTATGATGATGTAAATTTCATGCTCGAATATGGTGATCATCAAATGGTTGAACATGAGTTAGATACAAATTATTTTTCGATTTCGGGTATAGGAATATTTTACAGTAAGCAGTTTGGGAATGTTTATCGGTCGGGAATGGGTGTTGATCTCAATTATTTGCTTTCTCTTTCTGCCAATCCTGACGGAACAATGGGAGATAAATCAAGTTGGGATAATTTAACCATCGGACTGCTTTATGCACCTGAATTTATGATTGACAAGGTTTCCATATTAACCGGATTTGGGATTTATGCCAAACATTCGAAATATGGAAATTTTAACCAAACATATCAACGGGCAGCCGTGAAATACACTTTTGCCAATAATCTATCATTTGGAGTTGGCGTCAGAGCCATCAATTTCATGCTAGCTGAGTTTCTTGAATTCAGCATTGGTTACAGAATAAAGTGGGAACGAAAGTGGTAATGAAAGATGGTTCCTTATCGAGATTTGAATGTATAAATGCATAAAATTTTAAAAGTAAATTCATTCATCAAGCCTTAAAATTCCTCATTTTAGCAATTTTTCTTTCAACTTTCGCCCCTGTTTAATACTATTTATACTCAAAAAATATCAGTTTAACAAAGTTTATTTCAAACACTTTGAATTGAAGAGTTATATTTGTTTCCGAAATAATTCAGGATAATATTTAACGACAATTTTATAATTCAAACACAATGAAAAAACGGTACTTACCAATATTCATCCGATTGATGGGTGTAATTCTGATGGCTTTTATTCTTTATAATAATTCATTTGCCTATCCAAATGGTTCACCTGCCGGATATACTGGATCTCCAGGCGATAACAACCAGAAATGTGCAAGTTGCCATGGCGGTTCAACTACAACTGTTGCCGGTTGGATCACATCAAACATCCCTTCCGAAGGTTACACAGCCGGAACTTCTTATACGATTACGGCAACAGTTAGTGGTAGCGGAAAGAAAGGATTTGAGGTTTCACCACAAAATATCACAGGAACACAACTGGGAGTACTAGCTGCTGGATCGGGGAGTAAATTGGTTGGAGGTACAAAGTATGTTACGCAATCTTCTGCCGGTTCCTCGTCAGGAACAAAAGTTTGGAATTTTACCTGGACAGCGCCTGCCGCCGGAACAGGGCCCGTTACATTGTACGGTGCATTTATTCTCGGATATTCGAGCACAAAACTATCCACACTGGTTATAAATGAAGCCAATGCAAATGCTTTGGCTGCAACAGCAATCGCTATTCCGGAAGTTATTTGCTTAGGCGAAAGTTCCCAACTTAGCGCTGCGCCAACAGGCGGAAGCGGCACTTATACTTATTTATGGACTTCTATTCCGGCAGGATTTACTTCAACATTGCAAAATCCCGTTGTCACACCAGATGTTTCCACACAATACACTGTAAATGTTAACGATGGTGCACAATCCGTTGAAGCATCGACTACGGTAACAGTCAATCAACCCGCCACTGCTTTTGCGGGAAACGATATGACTTATCCATACGAAACAACAGAAATTATCTTAAGTGGAACAGCAACAAACTATGCATCAGTTTCCTGGAGTACTTCCGGAACCGGAACTTTTAGTGGAAATACCCTCAGTGCTTCTTATTTTCCAAGTATGACTGATCTTGATGCCCAGATAGTTACGCTCACTTTGACAGCTGTTGCCATTTCACCATGTTCTACAGATGCAGTCGATCAAGTTACTATTACTTTTGCTTTGCCAAACGGCATTAAAGACAACAAGGATGTTGAGATGACTGTTTCGCCAAATCCTTCTCAAGGAAGATTTAATATTTCAATAGACGTGAACCAAAATAACGATGCCGGACTTGCAATTTATGATTTAACGGGAAGAATAATCCTCGAAAAAACAATATCATCAACAAGTAATTCTCCTGAGCAGATTAACTTAACAGGATATCCAAAAGGAATCTATTTTGTAAAAGCGATCACTGACAAGGGAACTGTTGTTAAAAGATTGATTCTTGATTAATTCAATTCGCCACCGTAAAATCGTTATTGGAGAACGATTCCAATTGTAATTTTTAAACCGCTGCCATGTCTGTAGAATAAGAAATAGCAGCGGTTATTTTTTTTGAAAAGACTCTGCCAAATCAATATTTTGAATTGAAAACAAACATTCATTTTGTAAAAGCATGGAATATTTTTTTCAAAATTTGTTATTTTGAATGTTTTTTATAATTTTACATTGAGTTTACAACTGAAATTATCATTTTTAGTGCATTCTATTAATATAATTCTCGACAAAAACCACCAATAGAAGTTGCGATTGTATTTATTTAGATGTACTCAGACTTAAAATTGAATAAAACAAATCTTTTATATATTAAATCGACTTAATTCTTAATTACTAATTAAACAAAATCCACCATTATGAAAACAAAATCACTTTCAATCATGATTATCGCTGTGATTATCAGCGTATTTACAATTTCCTGTTCAAAAAAATCTACAGATGATCCGATAAGCAATCCTGCAACTACAGAATTGTCATTTGTCGCTAACGGATCAACGTACAACAATCAGAGTTTTAAATTTGCTAGAGTGGGAATGGCACTATATGACGTAGAAATGCTGGCAACCGGATGTAATTTTTCAGATGAAGTAAACAACTCCGCCTTATTAGGTTTTGAAGGTAACACCACCGGCAGCTTTGCTGTTAATGATACAGATAATTCATTGGTTATAAATTACGATGACAACACCTCAATTCTTGCATTAACACAAGGCACCATCACTGTTACGAAATATGGAAATGTAGGTGATTGGATAACAGGTACTTTCACTGGTTCCGGAGTTGTTTCTCATGATTTTAATGAGCCAGTTGCCATAACAATTAAAGAGGGTAAATTTTCGGTCAAAAGGGCACTTTAAATTACAAAATGGCATACCAGATGCATTAATTATTTTCTTCATAAAGGCCTAAACCATTGAACTATTATGGATGTTTTCCGGAATATTATTTCAACACACATAATGACTCGTGAAGGTTTTTTGGAAATATTTATATTGAATCAAACTTTTTAATGATTTTAAAGAAGGCTTGTAAACTTAAAGTTTCAAGCCTTCTTTAATATTTATCTAATTATTACTACGAAAAACAAGCTTAATTTTGAACTTTAAATCCTATAATTATGAAAAAATTACTCCTTTTTCTTTTCCTTTTAATCAAACTTATGGCATATGCACAAGATACACCCAGATGCCCTAACGCTGAACCTACTTACATGAATCGCATGCCTGGATTCTACATAAATGACTGTAAAAACAGTGATTACAATGATGCTGAGTTTATTTATTATGTTAAGGGCAAGGCTTTTAAAATCAATAAAAGCGGTAAATATTATAATGTGTGGTACTCCAAAAATGAAAATGAAACAAAAAAATATAGCGGTGCTCAAATCAATCAGAATTATTACAATGCAGTAATGAAAATCAAAGGTACGGCACTTGATGACAGAAAAACGATGTTTTCGGCTAAATTGAATGGAAAGGAAATTTATATACAAGTACATACAGCCGAAAACTCGACCGATACCAAAAGTTATCGTATCGAAGTACTCGAAGTGGATGCTATGGAGCAAGAAATTGCTATTAATCTTGACGAAGCTATTGATCGCGATGGCAAGGCCGCACTTTATGGTATTTTGTTCGATGTTGGAAAATCAGATATCAAACCTGAATCTGCCGAAGCCCTTAAACAAATCACCGATTACTTGAATGCAAATCCCGCCGTAAATATCATTGTTGTCGGTCATACCGATAATACAGGTACTTATGCAAATAATATTCTATTATCGAAAGCAAGAGCCGAAAGTGTAAAAAA
>CANNKD010000145.1 GCA_947505205.1 Bacteroidota bacterium
CATAAAGGATGGTATCAGTTGAGAAGAAACCTGAAAGTGCCGCCGAAAGCATATCTTCACCACCTGTATTCACGCGCATATCAAGTATTAAACCTTG
Source organism: Bacteroidota bacterium (assembly GCA_947505205.1). Taxonomy (GTDB): domain Bacteria; phylum Bacteroidota; class Bacteroidia; order Bacteroidales; family F082; genus CAJBPB01. The sequence continues at coordinate 98 of CANNKD010000145.1, forward strand.
AACTCCAGCGCTGTTAAAAAGAGAGAGTGCATCCCTGAAATCGGTATATATTTTTGCCAATGTCGCGGAATCACCTCCTTCACTTGTCAGTTTGAGATAACCAAAATTATTTGGTTGAAGGATTTCAGAGGATACCGTCGGCCCGGAATCGACCGGAATCAGTGAAGTTTGGTCGAAGGTCGCATAATTATCATCAATGGCAGTCATTGTGGCAATGATGGCTTCGGAATCACCCCGATTCAGAAATTTAATTTTCATTGTCTTATTGACCGGTGCGCGACCAATAAACCGAAACTGATTTAGTTTTTTACTTTCGATGGTTGCTGGATTCGCTTCGGCCCACAATATGGAAACTGTGTCCAAAACCGCAATGACAGGCTGGTCATTCACTTCCAGAATCTCGGCTCCAAACTTCATTCCTGCAATGTCAGCTGGCGATTCAGGATTCACGAGCCTTGCCACAAATCTTCCATCATCTAATCCAATGAGGGTAAATCCATAACTTCCGCCAATCTGTTGATAACGAGCTATTTCTTTGTGATTCTCCCAACCGTCTCCGCGTATGGAAACGTGACCATCAGGCACCGAAGCGACATATTGCTTTAAGGCAAGATAAAACGCATTGGTATCGGATGTGGATTCAGCACTGACTATTTTAGGCCTGATTCGGCTGTTCAAGTCAGTCCAATCGATGGCTTTCCAATCGCTAAAGGCATAATAAACCTTAAATCTTATGTGCATTGAATCGTAAACAGCCGTAAAACTTTTCGTTTGTGAAAACAGATTAAAAATCAGAGAAAAAAGCACCAAAACCAAAAGAATAGACTTTTTCATGAGTTTAAGGTTAGGAATCGAATATAAAAGTACGACAAAATAGCTGAAAATCAACTCTTTTGCGTTATTATTTCATTCAAATCTAATCTTAGGTAAATTTCATTGTATTCAGGGCAGGAAACTCATCTGAGTTTAGCTCGTAGGGTTTTTTATTCAATCACGATTTTTGTGGGAAATATTTGATTTTCTTCTGTTTCAATACGAATCAAATAGACGCCGGAACTGAAAGCACCCGTTTCCAGTTTAAAGTTGTTTTCATGAATTGATGAAATCTCTTTGACCAATTTACCGGATGAGCTATAAACATTGATGCTTTTGATCTGAAAATCCAATTCAATTTTAACTAATTCACCTCGTTTAACCGGATTTGGATTCACTGAAATTTTACCGACTCCGTGTTCATCAATCCCAACACCCACATAACATTCAGCTTCTCCGGGCATGATATATTGCAACAAACCTTCGTAATGATAACACAGCAATTCCCAACCCGGACAAACAATGCAATAACTATATTTTGTGTAAAGCGGCCCATTCATACTTCCAATTCCTTCCACCCAATATTCAGCACCTGCTCCACTATCATCTAATTGCCACCTTTTCCGTGCAACACCATAATAATCAACCGTGTCAATCTTAATGATTTGTATCGGGATAGGTTCATTGCCGCAAAAAATATTATGTACGAATGCTGAATCACCAACCTCCAGGTTAAAATCATACAGGATTCCTTCGTCTAAATCGGGTGGTAAAAAATACACAATATTTGATTTCTCTCTTAATAATCCCTGAAAACACCAGGTTGCCAGGGAATCATAAGATACCCATATTTTACTGTAAGAAAGCGTATCAATGGTCGAATCTCCTTCTATCTTAAACACTTCTGTTGAATAGTCATCAAAATAAGACAGTCTGACATTCCACTGCTTATTTGACGAAACAAATCCCTGACCGAATGAAGAAATATACACCAGCATTGTGAATGAAATAATGATTATTACTTTTTTCATACTTGAGATATATAAATACAAACATAATAAAAATCAGCATTTTTTCAAAAGAAATGTTTTCTTTCGAAAAAATGCTGATCGTTAAATCAAGCGCTTGAAATTCAATTTGACTTTCAATTTATTGAGAACCAAAATCGGATATTAAATACACTATTGAAAAGCCAGTTCTATCGGAAATGTCTGTTTATCAATGTTTTTGAGCTGCGCATCATCAAAGATGAAATTCGTGAGTTTGTTATCAAAATACTGCTGATACGCATACATATCGAAATAGCCATGCCCGCTTAGGTTGAACAAAATTGTTTTTTCCGTTTTTTCGGCTTTTGCTATTAAGGCCTCTTTTATTACAGCCGCGATTGCATGCGTAGTTTCGGGAGCCGGCAAAATCCCTTCAGCCTGCGCGAATTTCAATCCCGCTTCGAAACAGACCAACTGATCATAAGCTTGAGCCTCAACAATGCCTTCATTCACCAAAGTACTTACGAGTGGTGCTGCTCCGTGGTAACGCAATCCTCCGGCATGAATTCCGGGCGGAATAAAATCGTGACCCAGCGTATGCATAGGCAACAAAGGTGTCATTCCGGCCACATCGCCAAAATCGTAACGGAAAATTCCTTTGGTAAGTTTTGGACAGGAAGATGGCTCAACGGCGATAAACCTCGTTTTCTTTTTGCCATCAAGATGATGACGCACAAAAGGAAATGAAATTCCGGCAAAATTTGAACCACCGCCAAAGCATCCAATTACGATATCCGGATAATCATCTGTTTTAGCAAATTGTTTCTCAGCTTCGAGCCCAATGATGGTTTGATGAAGCAATACATGATTTAATACACTTCCAAGCGCATACTTTGTTGAAGGATCGCTTACTGCCATTTCAATGGCTTCGCTGATGGCAATTCCCAAACTGCCCGGGCTGTCCGGTTGACGCGACAAAATATCACGTCCGGCCTGGGTTGTCATACTTGGTGAGGCTTCCACTTTTCCATTCCATAAGTTCATCAGCATCTTACGGTATGGTTTCTGATCGAAACTCACTTTTACCATAAACACCTGTAAATCAATTCCAAAATGGTTACACGCAAAACTCAATGCACTGCCCCATTGTCCGGCTCCGGTTTCGGTGGCAATCTTTTTCACACCTTCCATTTTATTGTAAAAAGCCTGCGGAATGGCGGTATTGGTTTTGTGTGATCCTGAAGGACTCACGCCTTCATATTTATAATAGATTTTAGCCGGTGTATCGAGCATTTTCTCGAGATTAACCGCACGATACAAGGGCGATGGCCGAAACATGGAATATAGATCCATCACCTCATCCGGAATTTTGATATATCGTTCGCCCGACATTTCCTGTGCAATAAGCGCATCAGGGAAAAGTGCGCTCATCGAAACAGCATCAAGTGGTTTGAGGGTTCCTGGATGCAAGGGAGGCAACATTTTTCCGCCTAAATCGGCGGCGATATTGTACCATTTATCTGGCATTTCATTAGGTTGCAGCACGATGCCGCGATTTTGTTTTTTCATGACAATGTAAAATTTATAATTAAGAAATAGATGGATTTAAACGAAAAAAGGCACATCGTAACGACGTGCCCTTCTGTGGATTTTTTTTAAATGATTACATACCCGGGTTTTACGCTACGACGTGCTTGAGCCATCGGCGCCACCAACCATTGGTAAGGATATGTGAGTATTGCATCATCTTTGGATAATTCTGGCGCAAAGATATTTATTTTCATAACCGACCAACAAATACGAGGAATATTTTCAGGTAAAAGTTTAAAAACATTCATTTCCATCACTTGTATTGAGTAGCTTTGTGTTTAATAATCTTTTGAATCTATGAAAAAACCTGGCGTATTCTTCCTTATCGCTTCACTTTTATGGACCTTTGTATCTGCTCAATCCAATTATAAACCTGATGTTCTAAGAAACGGATTCCAACAACTTATCATTCAACAACCAGCTGATTATGAAGGTACTGTTGTTTGTACTGTTGTTCGAAAAATGAATCCAAATCCCACTACAAAAGCTGTTTTGTACGTACATGGCTTTAACGATTATTTTTTTCAGGAAGAGATGACCGACCAATTTCTCGAACACGGATATAATTTTTATGCCCTCGACTTGCGGAAATATGGACGTTCATGGTTGCCCGATCAAAAGATAACAAACGCACGCAACCTCACAGAATACTACGCTGATATCGACACTGCCTTGAAAATTATTCAATCGGAAGGAAATAACGAAGTGTTGCTTTCTGGCCATTCTACTGGTGGATTAACGGTTTCGTTGTACGCGAACGATCACCAAAACAGCGATTTATTCGACGCAGTTTTTGCCAATAGCCCTTTCTACAATATGAATATGGGATTTTTAATCAGGGCATTAGGCATTCCTGTATTTTCATGTCAAGGAAAAAAACACCCTGATGTGATCATTCATGAGAAAAATAACATCGGTTTATATGGACAAAGCCTTCACAAATCGGCTCATGGAGAATGGGAATTTAACACAAAATGGAAACAGATTGTTTCTCCGGAAGTGAATAAAGGCTGGATAAGAGCCATTCACAAAGGTCAGGTGAAAGCCAGAAAAGGATTAACAATTGATAAGCCAATATTGGTTTTACATTCATCAAAATCTGTTTATGAAAAAGAATGGAACGATAAAATGTTTGAAGGTGATGCCGTTTTGAACGTGAAACATATCGAAAAGCGAGGAAATAAAATTAAAGGAGATCACAGCGTTCTAACCATTGAAAATGGGATGCACGACCTGGTATTGTCCCCAAAATCGGTTCGTGACAATGTTTATCACACTCTCTTTCAGTGGCTTGACGTGAAATTTAAATGAGAATTATTAAGGCCCAACTTCGAATTTGTTCTTTTTCACCATACTGGATTTTGGCATCTTTTGAGAGAAGAAATGGATCAATAATGTATAAATACACTTAAATTTCTTTTATTAATCATTGCTTCAGTCATAAATCCGACCGGGTTTATTCATAACTTCGCAATCTTTTAAAATCTGGATTAGATGTGGGGAACGATAGCTAGTTTGATCATTCGCAACAGGGTTGCCATTCTTTTGATTTTACTTACAATTACGATATTTATGGCCTGGGAAGCCAGTAAAACTGAATTATCCTACACTTTTGTAAAACCACTTCCGGTTGACGATCAGGCAATGATTGATTATGATGCTTTCAAAAAAATGTTTGGTGAAGATGGCAATGTGATGGTAATTGGTCTTCAGGATTCGAGTTTGTTTACGCTGGAAACCTTTAATGGACTGTATGACTTAGGAACGGAAATCAAGCAATTTTCCGGAATAAAAGAGGTGCTTTCGGTTGCGAACATTTACACTATTGTAAAAGACGACAGCCTGAAAAAGTTTGATTTTAAACAATTACTCAAAAGTAAACCAAGCACACAAGGTCAATTAGATAGCCTGAAAACTTTAATTTATTCTTTGCCTTTTTATGATGGTTTGGTGATCAACAAAAAGACAAATGCAACTTTGATGGCTATTACCTTCGACGACAAGAAATTAAATTCGAAGGATCGGCTCGACATTGTTGAAAACATCAGGAATGCAGCCGATAATTTTTCAGCAAAGTATCATATTAAGTTGTATTTCTCTGGCTTACCTTATATCAGGACATCTTTTATGAAAGTTGTTTCGTACGAGATGAAATTATTTTTAATGTTAGCCATTGCAGTCACAGCTTTAATATTGTTCATATTTTTCCGCTCGTTCCGGGTGGTTGGCTATTCGCTTGTTGTTATCGCAATTGGTTTAATTTGGTCTGTCGGCACAATACATCTGTTTGGTTATCAAATAACCATCCTATCTTCAATGATACCGCCACTCATTACGGTTATTGGTTTGCCAAATTGCATTTTCTTTACCAATAAGTATCAGGAAGAGTTACGAAAACACGGCAATAAAATGCGTGCACTCAGTATGATGGTACGAAAAGTCGGATTATCGAATTTTTTAGCAAACATCACTACTGCGGTCGGATTTGGCGTTTTTTACTTTACCAACAGCGCATTACTCGTCGAATTTGGGATTGTTGCTGCCATCAATGTCATCGCTTCCTATTTTGTCGCATTAACATTTCTTACGATTATTTTAAGCTATTTACCTGCACCTTCTCTCGAAAAGAAGAATCATTTGTCAGGCAAACGGATAACTTATATTATCGATAAAGTTAACTTTTTGGTCTACAACAAAAGGACAACCATTTATATAGTTATTACTTTGATTACGATTATCGGTGGTTTGGGTATGTTCATGATTCAAAAAATAGGATTTGTAGTCGATGACCTTCCAAAAAAAGATCCGATTTATACTGATCTTCGATTTTTCGAGAAGAATTTTAATGGAGTTTTGCCTTTCGAAGTTCTCATTGACACAAAGAAAAAGAATGGAGTTTTTGCCGATAACGCAAAGACACTTTATAAAATTAAAAGGTTGCAGAAGGTTGTCAACGAACATCCTGAATTTTCAAAACCACTTTCCGTAGTTGAAGCTGTACGCTTTGCATATCAGGCATTTAATGATGGTGATTCAAAATATTATCAGTTACCACCTCCAGTGGAATTGTATGAAATGAAATCCTATTTATCAACGGTAAGCGGAAAAGAAAGTAAGTTTAAGGCCTTCCTCGATAGTACAAAACAATATACAAGAGTTAGTTTTCAAATGGCTGACGTTGGTTCGGTTAGGATCAAGGAACTCATCAATGATCTGAGGCCAAAAGTGGATAGTATTTTTAATCCGAAAGATTACAACGTGAGTTTTACCGGGCAAAGTGCGGTATTTTTAAAAGGAAATGACTATTTATTTCACCATCTGTTCATCAGTCTGTTAATCGCAATCGGGTTAATTTTACTCATTGGAATGGTATTATTTCGATCGGTATTGATCATTGTTCTTTCAAAAATTCCTACCTTGATACCACTCATTGTTACGGCAGGAATCATGGGATATTTTAATATTCCATTTAAACCTTCTACCATCCTCATTTTCAGTATCGCATTTGGATTGGCATCAGACGGAACAATTTACATCTTAACCGAATATCGACATCAGTTGAAAAGTGGTGCAGGATCAAATTCGATTCACAACACGATAAAAGAAATCGGTTTGAGCATGATTTACACCAACATCATTCTGTTTTTTGGATTTGCTATCTTTATTGTTTCCAGTTTTGGAGGAACAGCGGCAATGGGAACCTTAATTTCAATAACATTGCTTTGCTCTCTCATCACGAATTTACTGCTGTTACCATCCATTTTATTGTCATTGGAAAAACGCATAAACACGAAGCAAATATTGGAAGATGGCATTGATCTCGACGAAGAATATAATGATGAAATAACTGAAGATCAGGGTGCTGTAGTAATCTAAATAAGGAAAATTATTTAAAGTCGGATTTGTGGCTTGAATTCAGCTTTTAATAAAAATTAAACCACGGTGAGCACTGAGAAACAGGCACAATGAGCACAAAATATTTGCTCATTTTCAAATCTTTGTGTAATATTCTTCGTGTCCTTTTTGGTTAATATTTACTACAATTTAACTCCAACACAAAGTATTGCTTTCATTAGCAGCACTCGCATCATCCGCAATGAAAATATTTATTTACGAGTGCCATAATTTTTGCCTCGTCGTTTCCTAATTGCCCCCGTAAATTATTGTCTTCGTAGGCTTTCAAATAAGCAATGATGTAATTCAGAATCTGTTCATTAAAAACACCATATTTCATATAAATACTCTTGTGTTTTTCAAGTGAATTTGCCGAATCAAAGCAAGAAGAAGGCAACTGTTCGAGTTCCTTTTGTAATGATTTATTGGCATCTTCAAAAATATTCACCCCAACATATCGTTTCTCGGCAAATTCGATAGGATTCTCTATTTCGAAACCATTTCTTGCCGCCACTGTTAAACCGGCCATCAACAAAAAGATATCGGCTGAGCCATCCGGGGCGCGAAATTCAACTGTCTGTTTCTGGCTGAAATCAAAAACAATCGATTCTTCCTGTGGATTGGCATCAGTGATCATATCATTCGAACCTGACCAACCTAACGGAACCCGTACTAAAACCGAACGATTCCGATCGCCCCAACAGATATTTGTCGGTGCTTCCTGATGCGGGACCAGTCTGAAATAGGAAGTAGGAATAGTGTTCCCAAAAGCGGTAAGCGAGGCTGCGAGACTCAAATATCCGGCAATGGCTGTTTTGGCTTGTGTGCTTAAGATATTATTCTCCGTCATTACACTCTTGCCATCTTTCATCAATCGCGTGTGTACATGCATGCCACTTCCTGCTTTTCCGGCAATAATTTTAGGCGCAAAAGTGATCGTTATACCATGTTCAAATGCCAGTTCGCGCATAATCCATTTTGCAACAACAAGTTGATCTGCCGCATCTTCAACATTCGTTGGCAAAAATTCTATTTCATTTTGCTCATACACTTTATCGCCAAGCGTAAAATTACCAACCTCCGAATGGCCATATTTTATCAATCCTCCACTTTGCGCAATCAAACGCATGGCCTGACGCCTATAATCGGAAAATTTATTGAAAGGTGACGACTCATGGTATCCCTTCTGGTTTGCAGCCGGATATAAATCATCTTGGCTATCACTAATCACATAGTATTCAAGCTCGCCCATGGTTTCAAAAGTGAGTCCTGTGACATTTTGAAAACTCCGATGTGCTTTTTTTAGAATGTATTCAGGAGAGCTTTCGAGTGGATTTCCATTTCTATCGTAAAACGCACATAGTAAATCAAGTGTCGGAACTTTTGAAAAAGGATTCAGAAAAGCGGTTTTATATTTTGGCATTACATATAAATCGCTTGAACCGGCTTCTACAAATGGAAATAAGCTTGAGCCGTC
>CANNKD010000146.1 GCA_947505205.1 Bacteroidota bacterium
ATCATATCAATGAATTTATCAAGTTTGGAAATAATATCACCATCGCGCCTTTCAAAAAACAAAATGCACCGAACGTAACTTATTCGGTCTATCGTGCCCAACCAATTCTTAAACCATATTACGATGATGGTAGTTTTGGCGTTGTGTATAATGTTGGCAATCCTTTGGCGGATATTGAATATTCAAACAACTATGCAAACGGCGTTCGTGGCGTAGGAAATATCTTTGGAGAAGCCACTATCATGAAAGATTTCGTATTAAAATCGAGTTTCGGTATGGATGCCTCTTACAACAAATACGAAAGTTTTACACCGGCCTATACTGTGTATAATCCTGATGGCACTGCCACGCAACAATACAATGAATTCAGCGATCTTAGTAAAAGCAACAGCGATAATTTCAGTTGGTTGTGGGAGAATACGCTCACGTATATTAAATCATTCAATAAGCACAGTATCAATGCAGTAGTTGGTTATACGATGCAACAAAGTCGTTCAGAAAGTATGGGATTAACCGGCCAAAATGTAATTCGTGACGGCAGTGATTTCTGGTATATCTCGCCGTCCTATATCATTGATGAAACGAACGGAATCAACACTTTACCAGATATTTATAATAGGGTTGATGCGAATATGTATTATTCTATGATTTCATATTTAGCACGTGCCAATTATACCTACGATAACCGATATATATTAACTGCAACTTTCCGCCGCGATGGCTCTTCAAAGTTCAGTCAGGAAAATCGTTTTTCGAATTTCCCATCGGTTGCTGTTGGCTGGAATATCGGCAATGAGAGTTTTATGAAGGAAATGACTGCTATTTCAGCTTTAAAACTGCGCGGAAGCTGGGGAAAAATCGGTAATGAAAAGATTGCCTATTACGACCGTTTCTCGCGTGTTCAATCTGATTTGTGGGCTGTTTTTGGGCATCCGGATGTCGCTTTTCCGGGTGGTTCATATGGTAGAGCAGGAAATCCGAATTTGAGATGGGAAACTACCAAACAAACCGATTTAGGTCTGGAAGTGGCTGTGCTCGACAATAAACTTTCGGCAGAATTTGATTATTACAATCGTGAAACGGATGATATTCTGGTAAGTTTAGCCACTCCGGGTCATTTAGGAAATGGTCAGGGTCAACGAGTTACCTACAATGCAGCATCGGTTTTAAACAGAGGTTTCGAATTTGCCTTCCGTTGGAGACAGAAGGTGAATGACTTCAATTATAGCATCGGAATTTTAGGAACAACCGTTCATAATGAAGTGCTTGCCATAGGTGGAAACAGCGGCATCGACTCGGTGCTTGTTGGCGGTTATTTGGCTAACGGACAAGCAGTTACTCTTTCGTCAATTGGAAACCCTATCGGTGCTTTTTACGGATATGTAACGGATGGTATTTTCCAGAATCAGGCTGAATTAGATGCTTATCCTCACACTTCACAAGCCGGAATTGGTGATTTGCGATTTGCAGATATCAACGGTGACAATAAAATAAATGGTCAGGATCGCAAGATGATAGGTTCTCCTATCCCGAAGTTTATTTTCGGATTGAATATGGATATGCAATACAAAGGCTTTGACTTAACGGTTGATATTCAGGGACAAACAGGTAATAAAATCTTTAATGGCAAAGACGTTGTACGACCTGATCCTTATAATTTTGAACAACATGTTTGGGATCGTTGGACTGGTGAAGGCTCAAGTTCAACAGAACCTCGTGCCTCTTTTGGCGGATATAATTACACTCCTTCCGATAGGTTCGTCGAGGATGGTTCTTATCTTCGTCTGCGAAACCTGATTTTGGGATATACATTGCCGCAAAACCTCACCTCGAAAATTCAGTTGGAACAGGTCAGATTCTATCTAAAAGGATCCAATATGTTCACCTTAACGAATTTCTCAGGTTATTCTCCCGAAGTTGGAAGCTACGATGTATTGTCGAACGGCATCGACACTGGAGTATATCCAATTCCGGCAGTTTATTCAATTGGTATAAATGTAACATTTTAATATTCAGAGACATGAAAAGAATATCATATAGTTTAGTAATACTTTCCTTGCTCTGTTTGAACAGTTGCAAAGATTTTCTGGATGTGAAACCACAAGGTGAGCTGACACAGGAGGCTTATCCAACAACCCCGGCAGATGCATTGCTTGCTACGAATGCCAGCTATTCGAGTTTGCGTAATTGGATGTACCATTCCGGCGGTTATCCCATCATGGATATTATGTCGGATGACGCCATGAAAGGAAGTAATCCAAACGACCAATTAAATACGATTGGTGTTTATGATAATTTCTCGTACAATGCTACTTCAGATGGCCTCGATCGCTGGTGGGCAACACTTTACGAAGGGATTAAAAGAACCAATGTGGTGATTGAGAAAGTTCCGGGTATTACGATGGATGAAACACTTCAAACGCGTTACCTTGCCGAAGCCAGATTTTTGCGCGCCTTGTATTATTTCGATCTTGTAAGAGCTTGGGGAGGTGTTCCGATTGTGTTAACAACAACACCCGATCTTAAAGTGCCGCGTTCAACCATTGATGAGGTTTATCAGGTTATTGAGGCCGATTTGAAATTTGCTGCAGAAAATCTTCCGCAAAAAGGTCAATATGGTGCATCCGATTTGGGAAGAGCAAGTAAAGGTGCTGCTGAATCGTTATTAGGAAAGATGTATTTGTTCAGAGGTGACTTTACAAACGCTGAAATTTATCTTCTGAAAGTGATTAATTCTTCTGAAAATTACGATTTGGAAACCACCTTTGCTGATGCCAATTCGGAAAGTGGAGAATATGGCGTTGAATCAATTTTTGAAGTCGGAGCCATTGGCGTAGAGAGTGTTACGGGCAATCAATATGCAAATACACAGGGGGTTAGAGGAACGCCAAACAGAGGTTGGGGTTTCAACCGGCCTTCGCTCAATTTACGCAATTCATTTGAATCAGATGACCCACGCTTAGATGCAACCATCATCGATTTGGGTGAAGTGCTTGACGGAATCGAAATATTAGGTGATGGTTCAACGCCTGATGAAACAAAAGACGATAATGGTACATTGATCGAAGTTGAATGTTATAACCAAAAGATTTGGGTTCCCGGAACATCGACTAACACACAAATGGGGCACAATCGCCGATTGATAAGATACGCAGATGTGTTATTGATGGCTGCTGAGGCTTTAAACGAGAACAATAAATCCTCACAGGCACTCGTTCACCTCAATAGAGTGAGAGAAAGAGCCAGACAAGGTAACAATGCAATTTTGCCTGATATTACCGTAACAGATAAAAATCAATTGCGCGATTTAATCATGACCGAACGCCGTCACGAACTGGCCATGGAAGGTTTCCGTTTCTGGGATCTTGTTCGTACAGGCAAAGCAACTGCTGTTCTTGGAGAATATGGGTTCATTGCCGGTCAGCATGATCTTTTTCCGATTCCTCAAAATGAAATTGACATCTCGCAGGGAACACTCACTCAAAACCCAAATTGGTAACAAAATATTATTTAATAAAAACTCAAAACTATGAAAAGAAAACCCTTATTAATTGCGCTTCTGCTTGGCATCACTGCCGGAGCAATGGTTTTTAATGCCTGTAAAAAAGATAGCGGACCAAAAGACCTGACACTTAGCACCCTCGTAGCCGGTGATATCGACCTGAATGGAGTTACATCGCCTTCCGATGTTCCTGTTGATCCTGCAATAATTGCAACTTTCAGTACGAATATCGATCCGGCAACAGCCAATGCGACAACGATTATACTAACGCAGGATTATGACAGCTCACCGGTGGAATTGTTATATATCGTATCAGGAAATCAAATTACCATTAGACCGGTAACACAGCTCGGAAATGGAACCTTGTATGAAATGAATATGACTGCCGGACTGAAATCGACAGATGGAAAGGCGTTGACAGCATTAACAAGAACATTTACAACCTATGGAACCTTTTCGCCAAAAGGTTTGTTTGCTTATTGGACTTTTGAGGATAATGCCAATGATATGGTTGGAAATCTGAACCCTTCAGCGAATGGTGTAGTGGCTATCACTTATGCCGATTCGAGGAATGCCAAAGCCGGAAAAGCCGCAAAATTCAATGGTTTTTCCAGTATTATCGAAATTCCCAATGCTGATGTTTTGGTAAATACGACTGACTTCACCATTTCTTTTTGGGTGAAAACAAATTCAACCGCCATCGATCATGGTCATTTTGTGATGGGATTAGGCGCCTATTATGGACTTCAATTTGAAGTTCAGGGATCGTATGCCGAAGCTAAATTTGCTATTCAATACGAAAAAGAAGATGGCACCACGGTGGCCGAAGATATGGCTTTTGGTGCTGATGCCTTGGATAACACAAACGGAGGCTGGCAAGGTCATGATTTCGCAAAAAGCATCAACGCCACCGATATGGCATCATTGTTGAAAGACAATTGGTTGCATGTAACTTATACCTTTGAAGGTGCAACCAAACGTGGCATTCTTTACTATAACGCAGAGAAAATGAAGAGTTTAGACTTCAATTTGTGGCCAGATGGTGACCCGAAAAAAACGATTAAAGCAATGAAATATGGCGGTATTGAACCTGATGTTAAAAACGAACTCGCTTTCGGATTCATCCAATCGCGCGGTGGAACTATGTGGGATGCAGAGCCATGGGGCGGTTATGATTTGCCTGGTGCCAACCATTTCAAGGGAATGCTCGACGATGTGAAAGTGTTTCAAAAGGTACTTACACCAATCGAAATTGATTTAATGTATCAGTCGGAAAAATAATAGTTTTGTTTTGTGATAAGTGAATGAGGGACGGAGTAATCCGTCCCTCCAATTTTAAAAATACTGATTATGAACTCGTTAATGACAAGATTATTTGGTTTTACATTACTTATCGTGTCTTTGATGGGTTGTAAAGAAAATCCTCCGGAACCTGCGCATGGAACCCTTCAGATTAAGAAGGCAAGTGCCGGAACAAAGAGTTTAAGCACTTCCTCATCAACATCAGATGTTTTGGCTGATGCAGTTTTTTCCATTGAGTTTCTGGCCGAATTAGATTCAATATCAGCAAAATCTTCAGTATCCATTGTGAATGATGCAAATGGTGTCATAGCTCCTGCAACTGTTTCTTTTACAAATGGATATAAAACAATTTTGATAAGTCCTGTTGATCATCTCGATTGGTTTACAAATTATAAATTAGTCGTTTCATCTCAGTTGAAAGGGAAAGATGGCAGTACCTTTTCGGGTGTTGAATTTCCTTTCAAAACGGAAAATGGTAAGCTGGTAATAAACACCATCACAATAAACAACCTTGATTTTTCTTCAAGTCAAATCCGTAAAGACATTAAATTCGACGAAGTTGTCATTAATATCACTTTCTCAGATGCAATTAACACGAATAATATTAATGATAATTTTAATTTTTACCCATCAGCAAACCGAGATATTGAAGTATCTGCTGATAAAAAGAATGTGATCGTTCGCACGACTGAACCACTCAGTTACTGGAGTAAATATTATTTCAGTATCACTTCCAATCTGCAATCGGTGGATGGTTTTGAGCTGGCAACTTTTTCAAAATCGTTTCATACTTCGCTCGATTCTACTGATAAATTCCCAATCATTACTGACAATGAATTACTTGATAAGATTCAATATCAGACATTTAGATATTTCTGGGATTTTGGACATCCGGTTAGTGGATTAGCAAGAGAGCGTAATTCGTCAGGCGATGTTGTAACAACCGGCGGAAGTGGTTTTGGATTGATGGCTCTCATTGTGGGCGTTGAACGTGGATTTATCACACGCACTGAAGCCGTTGATCGCTTCTCGAAAATTGTAAATTTTCTCGCCACCGCCGACCGTTTTCATGGCGCATGGCCGCATTGGATGAATGGCGCTACAGGTAAGGTTTATCCATTCAGCCAAAATGACAATGGTGGCGATCTGGTAGAAACATCGTATATGGCAGCTGGTTTGCTTACGCTAAGGCAGTATTTGCAAACAAATAATGAAACTGAAAATGCAATTATCATTAAAATAAATGACTTATTAGCGACGATCGAATGGTCGTGGTACCAACGGAACAATCAGGAAGTGCTTTATTGGCATTGGTCACCAACAGCAGGTTGGGCAATGAATATGCAGATAAAAGGCTACAATGAAGCTTTGATTACGTATTTTATGGCTGCAACATCATCGACTTTTGGCATTGATGCTGCGGTTTACCACAATGGTTGGGCAGCTTCGTCCTATTTCATCAACGGGAAAAGTTTTTATGGATATACGCTTCCACTTGGTTTCGATTATGGCGGACCCATGTTTTTTGCGCATTATACTTTTTTGGGATTAAATCCTTCAACTTTAACCGATATGTATGCCAATTATTGGGAGCAAAATACCCATCATTCGCTGATTAATTTTGAACATTGTAAACAAAATCCAAGTAAACATATCGGCTACAGTGCTGATTGCTGGGGGCTTACTGCAAGTGATGAAAAAGACGGTTACAGTGTGCATGAACCAACAAACGACAACGGAACCATTTCGCCAACGGCGGCGGTTTCCTCTTTGCCTTATGCGCCCGAGGAATCGATGCGTGCGATCAGGTTTTTTTATTACAAACTTGGGGATAAACTCTGGGGCGATTATGGTTTTTATGATGCTTTCAATGCTGATCAGGCTTGGTGGGCCGATTCGTATCTGGCTATTGATCAGGGTCCTATGGTGGTGATGATTGAAAATTACCGTACTGGTTTGATCTGGAATCTATTTATGTCGGCTCCCGAAACCCAACAGGCAATGTCAACTTTGGGATTTATAACAAAGTAATTTGATGTTGCTATTTCAGAATAAGATCCAACTTTTTCGCGGATTTGAATTATTTAATATTTTTAAAATCAATAAGATATGAAAACACGGCAATTCCTTTTCTTAGTAATTGTTTTGATGCTTAGCACTTCGTGTGTACAATCACCAAAAAAAGTAAAATCATCTATAGATCAGCGTGTTGACTCGGTGTTATCCTTAATGACACTTGAAGAAAAATGCGGACAAATGTCGCTTTATACCAGCGATATGGATCAAACCGGTGCTTTTATCCGTAAGGAGTATGAGGCTGATATTAAAAATGGTATGGTCGGAGCAATTTTCAATGCGTATGGAGCCGAATATACCCGAAAACTGCAGCAAATGGCCGTCGAAAATACCAGATTGAAAATCCCATTGCTTTTTGGATACGATGTAATACATGGCCATCGCACTATTTTTCCTTTGCCATTGGCCGAGGCGGCAAGTTGGGATATGAACGCTATTGAGCATGGTGCCCGCGTTGCTGCCATCGAAGCCAGTGCCAACGGATTACATTGGACATTTGCACCGATGTGTGATATTGCGCGTGATCCACGTTGGGGACGCGTGATGGAAGGTGCAGGTGAAGATCATTTTCTGGGAGCCGCCATCGCTGTAGCAAGGGTGCAAGGTTTTCAGGGAAATGGATTTGAGAAAGCGGACGCTGTCGTAGCTTGTGTAAAACATTTCGCAGCTTATGGCGCCGCTCAAGCAGGGCGTGATTACCACAGCGTTGATATGTCGGAACGTACATTGCGTGAAGTTTATCTTCCGGCATACAAAGCTGCCATTGATGCCGGTGCAATGACAGTGATGACTTCTTTTAACGATTTAAATGGCATTCCGGCAACGGCAAACCATTTTTTGATGACTGAAGTTTTGCGCGATGAATGGGGTTTCAAAGGATTTGTTGTCACCGACTACACCTCCATCATGGAATTGATGTATCACGGAGTTGCCGGTGATACCGCCGAAGCGACGGCTGTTTCGGTGAAAGCCGGAGTGGACATGGATATGCAGGCAGCCTTTTATCATCTGGCACTTCCAAAGTTGGTGAAGGAAGGAAAAGTGGAAGAAAAACTTGTGGATGAAGCGGTAAGACGGATCCTGCGAGTGAAATTTGAACTGGGTTTGTTTGATGATCCATATCGGTACTGTTCGGTTGAACGTGAGAAAAGTGAAATCATGAAACCGGAGTTTTTGGCCGACGCACAGGATATGGCCCTAAAATCAATCGTATTATTGAAGAATGAAAATCAGTTACTTCCATTAAGCAAGAGTCTGAAAAATATTGCTGTGATAGGTCCGTTGGCCGACAGCAAACGCGATATGATTGGTAGTTGGTCGGCTGCAGGAGATTGGAGCAAAGCCGAATCTTTGCTTGATGGTCTCAAAGCAAAATTGCCAACTGCAAATATCATGTATGCCGAAGGTTGTGATGTAAATACAAACCGAAAAGATGGTTTTGCAGAAGCAATATCGCTCGCCAGGAAATCTGAAATCGTCATCCTGGCTGTGGGTGAGGCTGCCTGGATGAGTGGTGAAGCCGCCAGTCGGACAGATATTGATATTCCGGGTGTGCAACAACAATTGATTGAAGAAATTCAAAAAACAGGTAAACCGGTTGTGGTGGTTTTAATGAATGGCAGACCACTGACCATCAACTGGATTGATGAAAATATTCCGGCCATTTTGGAAACCTGGTTTCTTGGGACCAAAGCTGGTTCGGCTATTGCCGATGTGCTGGTAGGCGATTACAATCCTTCAGGAAAACTGCCAATGACTTTTCCAAAATCCGTCGGACAGATTCCGATTTATTACAATATGAAGAATACTGGTCGCCCGTTTGACGCCAACAATAAATACACTTCTAAATACCTCGATTCGCCCAATGAACCTTTGTATGTTTTTGGGTATGGGTTAAGTTATACCACGTTTGAATACAGTGAAATCAGTCTGGATAAAAAAGAAATCACTGAAAATGACTCACTTAA
>CANNKD010000147.1 GCA_947505205.1 Bacteroidota bacterium
AGCTAATCCTGAAAGGTTGCTCTCCAGCAGAGCCTTTTTCCGCTTCACTTGATGTGGCAAAGTTAAATCCACTTTCTGAATTTCAACTAAGAAAGTGTTAGGTGTGGTCAGAAAATGGGGAGTAGTAAATGAAAAAGAATGCATTTCTGCTCGACTTGAACAAATGTGTGGGCTGCATGGCATGTGTTGCAGGCTGTGTTATCCAAAACGGCACTACATCGGGCATGAACTGGCGGGTGGTGAACAGTTATAACAAACGTAAGTATCCCGACCTTCCTGTTTTCCATCTCTCCCTGGCCTGTAACCATTGTGAAGAGTCGCCTTGCCTGACCAATTGCCCTGCCCTTGCTTATACACGCGACACAAAAACGGGGGCTGTCATTCATCATGCCGAACACTGTATCGGGTGCAAATACTGCACCTGGGCATGTCCGTTTGATGCACCTAAATACAATCGGGAAACACATATAGTTGAAAAATGCAACTTCTGTATGGATCGCATTAGCATTGGAGGGAAACCAGCTTGTGCAGTTGCCTGTCCTGTTGGAGCGCTGGACTTTGGCCAGATTGAATCTGGCATGGAAGTAACCGTTTCCGGATTTGTGAACCGTGGAATTAGACCTGGTATTCAGTTGGTTCCTTTACGGCAGGAACATCAGCAACCTGTTATATGGAACGATGAAGAAGATCCAATACAATCCGGTGCTTTGAACGAAATATCCCCTAAGCCCGTTTCAAAAATCCGGCTTGAGAAAGAGTGGTCGCTGGTGCCCTTTACCCTTATTGTTTCAATTCTTGTTGGCTGGCTGGCCTCGGTTGTAACCAATGGCACAACAGTTTCTTCAGGGATATTCCTTGGGATAGGAATCATAGCCGTTTTGTTGAGTTCCATGCATCTTGGCAAAAAAAACAGGGCATGGCGTGCAATCATTAATCTGCGGCACTCCTGGTTAAGCCGTGAGATTTTCAGCTATTCACTATTTCTGGGTATAAGTGCAATCTACCTGTTTAACAAACAGCCGGCGATCGGATATGCAAGTTTATTGGCAGGGGCTGCCAGCCTGGTATCGATTGATATGGTGTATAAACTCACTGAGCGCAAAGAAAAATATACACTTCACAGTTCTATGGTTTGGATAACAGGACTGTTAATCTGGAGCTTTTTATCTGGTAGCACCTTGCTACTCATTTGTATCGTTATTTTTAAGTTTGGATTATACATTGCCCGGAAAATTCAATTTTTCAGATTGAAGCTAAGAACACACTTCTTTGTCTCCTTTTTACGACTATGTTGTTTGATGTTTCTTATACTCTGCGTTCTAATTGGTTTTCAGGCCAATAGTTTGTTTCTGTTTTTTGTCATGCTTTTGGGTGAAGTGGTTGACCGGCTCGAATTTTATAATGAAATTGATGTGGTTACCCCTGAACGGGAGATTTATACAACTCATTTCCATTAATATATTCAAAATCCATTTCAATTCCAGAAGAGGGCCAAATGTAACCGTGTTCACTTACGGGTATTGTTGAGTTCGATGAGGGACACTTTGAAATCAAAACATTAGAAAATGAGCGGAGGAGCCTGAAAGGTGGCAAGGAAGCCAGCGGTAGGCTGATGTTGGGGGAGCTTCCAGAATAAGAAATCGGGTTTTTAAAAAACAATGACCTATTTCTTATCTTTTGTTATCGTTTTAATCATTTAAAAGTACACAATTTTGCATCGTCAATATTGACAAGTAATTTAAATATCAGAAGAGTGGATAACAAGATTTTAATCACAGGTGCAACTGGTAATATTGGCAAGGAGCTAATAAAAGCACTAAAATCAAAAAACGTCAATTTTGTAGCACTAACTACGAAAGACGAAAAAATTGAAGATGTAGAAACCATCAAAGCAGATTTTGCCGACATCGAAAGTTTAAAAAATGCAATGAAAGGAGTATCAACTCTTTTTCTGTTGTTACCAAGTCATCCCGATGCAATAAAATTCGGTGAAAACGCAATTAATGTAGCCAAAGAATGTGGCGTTAATCACATAGTAAGGTCGAGCGGTTCGTTTGCAAATCCAAATTCAGGATTATTTCTGGAAAAACTTCTCGGAATAACTGACAAATACCTCAAAGAAAGCGGAATAAATTATACAATTACCGCACCTTCTTGTTTTATGCAAAATTTTTGCACAACTATGCTAAATGATTATAAATCAGGTGCAATATATCAATCGGCAGGAGAGGGGAAAATCAGTTGGGTTGATGTAAGGGATATTGCAGCGGTTAATGTGGAAGTTTTATTAAATCCTGAAAATTTCACAAACAAAGAATTGATTATCACAGGACAAGAAAGTTTGAATTATCAAGAAACGATAAATCAACTTAACGAAATTACCGAAAAAGAAACTAAATATGTAGCAATTACAAAGGAATTTGCAACTCAAACTTTAGTGGGATTGAATTTCCCCCAATTTTTTATTGATTTAATAATCAGTTTAAACGAAAGTATAAGTTTAGGGCATTTTGAGAAACTCACAAATACCGTTGAAACTGTAACAGGGAAAAAGCCCATTGCTTTCAAACAATTTGTTGCAGATTATAAAAACATTTGGTTGTAAATTTTAAAACTTAAAAAAATGAACAAAATTTTAAAAAGAATTCTCATTGGAGTAGGCATACTCATGGGTTTAGTATTACTTGTTGTTGGCGGATTTTTGTTAAAATTCAATTCCGAAACAAAAAAAATGCATGCCATCGAAACCGGCCTGATTGTGGACAATATTTATGCCGTCAAAAATGATTTTGTAAATATGTTCCTTATTAAAGACAGTACAAATTACATTGCCATAGATGCCGGAAAAGATTTAGACGTTGTTGAAGCAGAACTTAAAAAACTGAATATTGATCCCAAAAAAGTAACTACTGTTTTATTGACCCATACAGATGCGGATCACGCTGCCGGTTTACCATTGTTTACCAATGCAAAAGTATATTTAAGTAAAAATGAAGTAGATATGCTGACCGGAGAACAACAAAAAATTCCTGGTGTGAGCAATAGTATAAGCGTAAAGGATTACAATTTATTGGAAAATAATGAAACTAAAACTTTCGCTAACATAAAAGTATTCAATATATTAACAGAAGGGCATACAACAGGTTCGTTATGCTATTTGATAAATGATAAGTATCTTTTTACCGGAGATATTTTGAGTTTGAAAAATGGGAAAATAGATATATCGGTAAAATTTTTAGATTTGGACCACGAATTAGCGACGAAATCTATATCTAAAATAACACATTTACCAACCGCAACACATATATTCACTGCACATTTTGGATATTCAGATAATTATAAAGATGCTGTAAAAGACTGGAAAGAATAAGTCAATTCTTTTTTAGGGCAGGTGTATTTTTCATACACCTGCACATAGATAAATAATGATGCAATAATAATTTTTGTATGCTTAAAAAAATCATACTTGGTATTTTCTTATACCAATCTTGCCTTTTAAATGCTCAGGTTATTCATATAAATGAATTAGATTCTTTGTGGCGGTTCAAAATAAGTGCAACTGGTTTACATATCAAGGGCAATTCGCCTAAAACCTTATTGACTAATAAACTAAAAATCACGAAAGTAAATAAAAACATTGGACTTATTTGTGATTATACTTATCAATTTGGAACCGCTTCGGCCAAGAAAATAGTTGTTTACAACGATTTTAGGTTTGAAAACACCATTTTATTAAAACCAAAAAATAGATTTAACCCATTTGTTCGCACATTTACAGAAAAAAACATTATTCGGAACATTGTTTTCAGACACGAAGTTGCATTAGGTGCATTACAAAAAGTAATCAGCCGTAAAGAACACAGGCTTAATTTTTTACTTGCATGTGTAAATCAGCAAACCAATTATAAAACCGCATCGTTGAATATAGCTCAATATAGCAGTTCAAAAAACTTAAATACTTGGAAAGTAATGGCAGGCATTAGCGGATTTAATTCCCTTGTCAAAAACAAACTTCGTGCGGAGTATAGGTTCTATTGGATGCAAGCATTTGAAAATAAACAAAATTTCGCATACTTGATTGATATAACATTAGAGTTTATTCTTAATAATCAAATCTCATTACTTGCCAATTATAGTAAAACTTATGAATATTTGGAGCCCAAAGGGATTTTGCCTTACGAAGTTCAATTAACGTATGGTTTATCCATTAAATTTTAAACTATGATAACACATAACCCCAACACCCGATTAGAAACTTTTTGCGACGGAGTATTTGCAATTGCAATGACTTTGTTAGTTATTGATATTAAAATCCCGCATACGGCACTCATCCGCAACACAACCGATTTTTGGTTAGCCATTCAAGAAATTTTGCCATCAATATTTGCTTTTATTTTAAGTTTTATTATCATATTTATTACTTGGGTAAACCATCATAATATTTTGAAACTAGTTAACAACACATCGCCGGCATTTATTTACGCTAATGGTTTCTTGCTGCTTACAGTTGTTTTCATTCCTTTTCCTACTTCAATGTTGGGCGAATTTATTTTAACCGATCATGCTTCGCCGGCAGTATTGCTTTATTGTGCGATGATCGCTGTTCAATCAATGGCTTGGATTATTATTAGTCATTCTGTCCTCAAAAATGAATTGGCAAAGAGCGAAAAAGCTATAATGCTTATGCAAGAAAATAAAAGGAATGGTTTAATCACTTTAATTGTTTACAGCACTCTTTCAATAGTATCTGCATGGTTTCCTTTAACAGTGGCAATGCTTACGACTCTAACATCAATATTTTGGCTGATTTATGGTATTAAAATAAAACACGATTAAGTGTTGTGATGGCGATATTTATGAAAAATAGCGCTCGTTTTAAATCAGTGGAGAAAACAAGTACAAATAATTTTTAATAAATTTATGAAACAGTTACTCTGGATAAACCTATTTTTTATGATAGGGATAATAAGTGCCTTGGGGCAATCGAAACTTGAAACCCATATCATAATTCTTGAAAAGCAAGAAAAAGAAGCCGTTACTAAAGGCGACACTTTGGTTTTGTATAAATTATGGTCGCCAAATTATGTTACAAATGGCAGTTCAAACAGCATAATTACCTTAAAAAATATGAAGGATTATTATAGGGCAGGTAAAATTGACCATTCGTACTTTGACAGAAATATTGAAAAAATTACAATTACAAAGCACGTTGTATTTGTTATGGGTAATGAAGAGAAAATTTTGGAAAGAACGGGGAAAACCCAAACAAGAAGATTTACAAATATTTGGATGAAAAGCAATGGAGAATGGCTTCTGACCGCAAGGCAAGCGACAATCATCAGCACTGAATAAAAAATAATTGACTTTAATTTAATAAAAAATTAAAAATGGAAAACACAAAATCGAACACAAAAAAAGTTTACCAAAATGTTACAACAACGGTAAAACTTCACGGCAAAGATGTAAAAGTTCACGGCTTAAGCATAGGAACGGTTGCTGTAAAAAAGAATTTCAAAACTAAAAACGGTATAGGTCCTTTATCCAAAATTAATATACTCTTGGGTCATGAATATACAGAGTATTTACCTATTTGGGTTTGGGTTATCGAACATCCGGAAGGGACAATTGTCATTGACACTGGCGAAAATGCTGAAAGCCTTGACATTGATAAATATCTTGCCAAGGAAAGCTTTTTTGCAAAATACCAGTTTAAACATGCTTGTAATGTAAAGATTAAACCACAAGAAGAATTGAATCATCAATTAAATAAAATAAATATTAAAGTTGATGATGTAAAGTTAGTGATTCTGACTCATTTACACTCCGACCACGTTGATGGACTTAAATTTTTTCCTAAACAAGAAATATTATTAGGCAAATACGAATTTTTACATCCTGACAATTGTTTTTTAAGTGCATTACCAAAGTGGTTTAAACCCAAAACAGTGGAATTTCTTCAAAACAAAATTGAAGTTTTTAATCAAGCTTATCCTATCTCTCAAAGTGAAGATTTACTCTTAATTCCAACGCCGGGACATACTTTAGGACATAATTCAGTTTTATTAAAGACCGATGATTTTGACATAATTTTTGGTGGAGACTCATCCTATCATCAAGACCAAGTATTAAAAGGCGAAATGGCAGGGGCTAATACTGATTATAATAAAACAAAACAGACTTATAAAAACTTTTTAGATTATGCCGCACTTCGCCGAACTATATATTTACCAACTCACGATGAAAATGCAGGACAAAGATTAGCGAACAAATCATTTTTGGTTTAAATTTGTCTAATTGACAATGAAGGGCAGCCGCTAACATATAGACGAATAGCCGAAAAGCCCTACGAGAAAGCCCGATAATCAACGAATTGTTTATCGGGCTTTTTGGTCTATTCGGTGTTCAGCGCAACCCCTTTAGGCTTTAGGGGATAAAGTAGGATGATTTGGGTTTGTTATTTTTCATTTCCGGCAGTTTTACTTTTTTGTTTTCTATGTTATACATTTAAATATCCACTTATTGTTTGTTTTAGTTCTCCTATTTGACGGCTATTTCGTTTCATAATTTGCAAATTCTGCCCTTTAGGCACAGTAATAGACGGTCACTTAAAAAGTGAAATCAGGTTTTTTTTATTGTTGAACAAAGGCTGAGTTTGGTTTTATGTTAGGGCTTCCGCGATTGAGCGGTAGCTGTATTGCAATAAGCACGCATTTTGCGGTTTTGCATTTCTGACAAAGCTCAACATCGATGCCATATTTTTCGAGCATTCGCAACGAATACGGCACTATTACCGTAGGCGGATGCGGTGGCAATTTCATCTTGGATAAAATCAGATTGATTCGTTTTTTACGATTGAAGTTACCCAATATTCCGTAATGACGCATTTTTACAAAGCCACGAGGCAGAATGTGTTGTTCAAACCTTTGCACAAAGTCTTGACATGACAAACTCATGATTTTCAGTTTGTTGTTGTCGTTGTAATCTTTATAACGAAAGCATACCTTTCCATCCTTTACTTCTAAAATACGGTGATTTGAGATGGCTACTTTGTAAGCATATCGAGCCAAATATTCTACCACCTGCGAGGTGTTTCCCATAGGCGATTTGGCATATACAATCCATTTTTTTTGATGAAGATGGTTTTTGAGTTTTTTCCAATCAACACTTGCATCTGTCTTTATTTGATCACTTTGTATCATTCGGTTTACATTTCGCAAAAAGTGCTTTTTAAACATCGGTTCCATCACATTGTAAGGAAATAAATACCCTTGCTGCGATTTTTTCTTCAATGTATGCCAATTCAAATCCTTGTCCACACCACCGCCACTCACAATGCAATGCACATGTGGATGAAACCAAAGTTGCTGTCCCCAAGTATGAAGAACGGCAGTGATGCTTGGCACGGCGCCTAACCATTTGGGATCGCAGCTAAGCGTAAGCAAGGTGTGTGCGGCACTGTCGAAAAGTTGCTTTAAAAAAAGACTTCGATTGCCCATAACCAGCGCATTTAACTCATGTGGCAGCGTAAAAACTACATGAAAATACTTTACCGGCAGCAATTCATTCATACGTGCTTCCATCCACTGCTCCTGTTTATGCCAGTTACACACCGGGCAATGGCGATTGCGGCATGCGTGATACTGATAATGAATATGACCACAGTTCGGATCTTGGCAACGATACTGATGATAACCCATTGCTGCAGTACGACACAAACTAAGCTTTGTTAAAACATTGTTACTAAATGAGTTAAATTGAGAATAAAGCTTGGTTTGTTGAAGTATCTGCTGTAAAGATGCAGATGTTTTCACAGCAAGGATTTGTCCTTCGGGACATTCGCTATCTGATCATCCTGCTGAAAAAGTACATCAAGCGGACTCAAAATAAGATTACGTTTTGAGGTTTGCAGATGCAAATAAACCATCGTAGTTTCAATTTTACTGTGCCCCAACAGCTCTTTGATGGTAAAGATATCAACTCCTGCATCTAACAAATGAGTGGCAAAAGTATGGCGCATGGCATGCACTTTATGTGTTTTGTGCGATAATGTTGCATTTTGATACACCATTATAACAGCGTGTTGGATGCTGCGTGCATGCATAGGTTCTCCCTGTTTTTGACCTTCAAACAAATACATTTTTGGTTTTACTTTCTCTTCACGATAATAGGAGCGAAGAGTATCAACCACCCGTTTTGAGAGCAAGGTGTAGCGGTCTTTTTTCCCTTTGCCAGCTCGTACAAAAAGGCGATTGTTTTTAGAATCGACATCAGTCAGTTTCAACATTCTAAGCTCTTCTAATCGCACTCCGGAACTGTAAAAAAGCTCAACAATAGCTCGTTGTTTAGGGCTTCGGCTAGCATTAATAAGTTGTTGCATCTCTTCTTTACTCAGATAGCTTGGCAGCTTAAACTCCTTTTTAGGATACAGTTTGGAAGGCACATCGTAGGGTCGTTTGAGCACATGCCGAAAGAAAAATGCTACACTTTGTGCAACCATTTTGCATTTACTGTACGAAACATGATGCACCGTTTTCAGATACGCCATATAGTCGATAATGTGGGTATCGTTCCACTCTTGCGGACTTAAGGTTGGAAAATAGCTGCAGATATAGCGAATTTCACGCATATATGCCACCACACTGCAATTAGAATGATTGGATGCTACCATCGTTTTTTGCAAAAGCTCCAAGGATTCTACCGATTTTTGATTCATTTTTTCCATGATTTAATGATTTAAAGGTTAACAATCATGGATTTATACGTATTTTAGCAGCGAGAAGCTACCCGAAGTGAAACGAAGGGTTTCGCTTGAACA
>CANNKD010000148.1 GCA_947505205.1 Bacteroidota bacterium
ATCAGATATTCATTTGCACGATACCTATTTTGTAGTGGGTCACTTTCATTATGTGATGTTCGGCGGAACAGGTTTTGCTTTCTTCGGCGCATTGCATTATTGGTATCCGAAAATTTGGGGAAAAATGTATAATAAGCTTGTTGCAAATATTGCCTTTTTCATTTTATTTATTGGATTCAACACTTTGTATTTCCCTATGTTCGTTTCCGGATTGATGGGAATGCCACGTCGTTATTACGATTATCTGCCTGTTTTCCATGTTCCTAACATGATTAGCACCTATGGATCCTGGATTTTAGCAGTCGGTTTATTCCTAATGATCGGGAATCTTATTGCCGGATATTTCACTTCAAAAGAGGACGTTGGTCGAAATTATTGGAATGGAATCACTCTGGAGTGGCAAACACTCTCACCTCCACCGGTACAAAACTTTGATAAAGTGCCTGAAATACCAAAAGGCGGACCTTATGATTTCGACAACAAGTAATTAATAATCAAGAACATTCACTATGGAACACCATTCAGGACTTATTTTACCAAATTCAGGCCATAACAGAGATGCGGAAGCGTCGAAATTGGGAATGTGGCTCTTTTTGTTCACCGAATTTTTATTGTTTGGTGGTTTGTTTATCGTTTATATGGTTTACCGGATGCTAAATCCTGAAGCATTCCTGAAAGCATCGATGCACTTAAATGTTGCAATGGGCTCAATAAATACTATCGTACTATTAATCAGCAGTATGACAATTGCCATGGCGATTTCAGCGATTCAACGAGGTAATAGTAAGAGATCCATACAATTACTTTTTATCACATTGGTCGCCGCATCTATCTTTATGGTAATCAAGTATTTCGAATGGACCTCCAAAATTCATCATGGTCTATTTCCCGGAATGGTCACATTTAACATGCTTCCGAAAGGAGAAAGTTTGTATTTCTTTCTATATTTTTTCATGACCGGATTACATGCCCTGCACATTATTATTGGCGCAATCTTCATCATCGTAGTAATTTCCAAAACGAAAAAAGGAAAACTCAATGCTGAAAATTATTCATTAACCGAAAATGCTGGTTTGTATTGGCATTTGGTCGATTTAATCTGGATATATCTGTTCCCACTTTTCTATCTTATTCATTGATTTATTATGAAAAACAGTACTGAAATTCATCACGAGATAGCGCATGAGGCGCATATCGTAAGTAACAAAGAACACGTAAGCACACTGGTTGCCTTGTTATTATTGACTTTGATGACTATATCCATTTCCGTTTTCGGTGCAGACCTGAACAGTCTTTCGGTTGCAACGGCTCTGTTAATCGCATCTGTAAAGGTGATTGTTGTCGCATATTATTTTATGCATTTAAAATTCGATTCAAAAATCTATACCTGGCTGGTGATGCTTGTTGTGGTATTGTTTTTATCGTTTTTGATTTTAATTAGTATTGAATATTTAAACAGATAAGGAATGGAAAGCGGAGCTTCAACATTTGCAGAAGGAGTAGATCTTTCATTGTATATTATTTCAGGAATATCAATTTTCTTTCTGATAGGAATAACGGCTGTCATGATTTATTTTGTTTTTAGGTACAACAAGAAACGGAACCCGAAGGCAACCAATATCGAAGGCAATAACACGCTTGAGATTCTTTGGACTGCCATCCCGACAGTACTCGTTCTTATCATGTTTTATTATGGCTGGGTTGGATTCAAGCCTATGCGAAATGTGCCTGCAAATGCCATCGAATTGAAAGTTTATGGTCAGATGTGGAAATTTTCATTTGAATATCCAAATGGTAAACAAACTGATTCACTGGTAGTTTCGATCAATCAGCCCTTTAAACTAAACCTTATTTCCCGCGATGTAAACCACAGTTTCTACATTCCTTCATTTCGCGTGAAAGAAGATTTAATCCCCGGCAAAAATAATTATATGTGGTTCGAAGCCAATAAATTAGGCCGTTATGATGTTATGTGTGCCGAATATTGTGGTCAATTACATTCGGCAATGCTTACTTCCATTACGGTTGTTGACGACGCTACTTATCAAAAATGGCTTGCACAAGCCGAATCGATCACAAATGAGAATCCCGGGCTGACCCTAATGAAGAAAAACGCTTGTTTTACTTGTCATACATTGGATGGAAGCCGACTTGTAGGACCTTCCTTAAAAGGTGTTTTTGGAAGAAATGAAACCGTATTAACCGATGATAAGGAACACGAAATCGTTGTCAATGAGGACTATATCAAACGTTCTATCAAAACTCCAAATGCAGATATCGTTAAAAGCTATATGAAAGGTTTGATGATTCCTTATGAGAATGTACTGAATGATGAACAAATTGATCAGATCATCAATTATCTGAAAACCGTTCAATGATGACCTTATAACCGTTATAAAATTGATTTTTAGACAAAATATATACATAGTTTAAACAACATCAAGATGAAATTAAAAGAGAGTTTAGGAGTTTTGATGGAGTTGAGTAAAGTGAAAATTACTTTCGCAGTAGCGTTTACGACCATAGCTGGATATTTGCTGGCTCATGGACGATTTGATACCGGATTAATACTACCAACATTAGGAATTTTTTTATTAGCCTGCGGATCTTCAGCTTTAAACCACGTTCAGGATGCTGATCGCGATGGATTGATGAAACGCACTGCCAACCGACCCATTCCAAAAGGCAAAATCAGCCGTTCAGGTGCGCTTGCAACCGCACTAACACTTTCAATTGCAGGGGCTACTATTCTTTACTTCGGTTCTAACTTTATTGGATTGCAGCTTGGCCTGTTGGCATTAATCTGGTACAATGGCATTTACACGCCTATGAAACGTAAAACAGCTTTTGCGGTAATTCCCGGTTCTGTGATCGGAGCAATTCCTCCTGTCGTTGGCTGGGTAGCAGGTGGAGGTTCAATTATGGATCCACAAGTAATTTTACTCGCATTTTTCTTTTTCATCTGGCAGGTTCCTCATTTTTGGTTGCTGATGCTTAAATATGGCAAAGAATATACTGAAGCTGGCTATCCTTCTATCACACAGTCATATAGCGAAAAAAGCATTCGTTTTATGACTTTCCACTGGACACTTGCAACTGCAATTACTGCATTGATGTTGCCACTTTTCGGAATTGTTGAATCACACACCATTACCATCATTATCCTATTATCAGTATTGTGGCTGATCTATATTTTCTCCGGTTTGATTAGAAAACAAAGTCTAAAATTTAATCCTTTTTACTATTTCATGCGGATAAATTACTTTGTACTTGCCATTATCATCGCACTAATGATTGATCCATTGATAAAATAGCTTCGTTTTAATGTCTGCATTTGCTTAAACTTTGTTTTCGAGTAACTCTTCTCCGTTTTTAAGTTTTTTCTTGTAAATTTGAGCAATAATTAGATTCAATAATGGCTCAGGAATCAATCATTTCATTCAAACAGGCATCAGTTTTTCAGAAAAATAACCTTGTTTTGACAAAGGTGAATTTTGAGATCAACCAAGGAGAATTCGTTTATCTGATTGGGAAAACAGGCAGTGGAAAATCAAGTTTACTGAAAACCATGTATGCCGAATTACCAGTTTTAGATGGAGATGTGCATGTTGTTGGTTATAATTTACGATCACTGAAAAGAAAAGAAATACCTTTTCTGCGACGTAAATTAGGCATCATCTTTCAGGATTTTCAATTGCTCGAAGACCGTGACGTCAATAAAAACCTCGAATTTGTTCTGAAATCAACAGGATGGAAAGAAAAATCTGCTATTGGAGATCGTATTTATCAAGTACTCGATAAGGTTGGACTGGTTGCAAAAGGACTCAAAATGCCGCATCAACTTTCGGGTGGCGAACAACAAAGGGTTGCCATAGCAAGAGCATTATTGAATGAACCGGAAATAATTTTAGCTGATGAGCCAACCGGCAATCTCGATCCGGAAACCTCAAACGGAATCATGCGCTTGATGCAGAACATCAGTGAAAACGGGCAAGCGGTGTTAATGGCAACGCATAATTATAACCTGATTCACAAATTTCCAAACCGAATTATTAAATGCGAAGAAGGCACTGTTGTTACATCAAACTATCAGACTGATTAGCTTTTCAACATTGTGACCATTGTTGTACAACAAGGAAAGCTTCTGGATCCGATACTCTATATCTCGTTTTGTGAATGGTTTTTTCCACAATTCCTTGATCTTTCGCTTTATCGCATCAGCATCATTAGCCATAATGCAAAGTTCATCCAGGGCTGTTCCACTTAGCATTTTATCGTTTGCGATGCAAAAACGCCCATTGTAAAGCATATTTAACAACTTCAATTTCAATCCGGTAGCCTGAAAAGTGATAGAAATATTTAGTTGGGCATTGTTGATCAATTCGAAAAGCTCTTCATCCGTTGGATTTGGGATAAGTTCAATATTCGGAAAATCTACAATCAGCGTTTTCAATAGATTCCTTGGATTTAATCCTGCAACCTTCAATGGATACGGTGAGTCTTTAAACACGTTATTAATCAGAAACTTAACAGCATTTACATTTTCGGCAACCGATAAATTTCCATGATACAAAGCATATTCACCTTTACCACCTTTGATGGCAACTTTCTTATGGGGATGAAAAGCAGGAACAAAATCTACCTTGGGAAAATTATTAGCGAAATATCGCTCATCATTCTTTGAAATAGCAATCAGTTGACTGGCGTTTTTGAGTACTTCCTCATATTTTTTCAGCTTTCCAGCTTCATTGTAGAGATAATACTTTTTTAAAAAGGAAGTCTCAACATGAGCCAAATGCTGATAATATTCATGTTCAATATTATGTGTGCGAACGGCAATTTTTCGATTCTGAAGTCGAGGATCGGTCAGCAACTGACATGTATGCAATCCTTCGAGCAAAATTGGATATTCATCTTGAAGCAGTTTCAAAACCAACTCTTCTGAAGTACGGGAACTCACTATATAAGGCAAACTTTTAAAAAAATGTTTCTTTGAAACATCTCTTTTATAATAATCAACTGACAAACAGAGATCTTCGAGCTCAAGCGAACTTTGCCTGCCATATTCAAAACAGTGTAAATGGATTAATATACCCTTCTCCGACAATTCCTTGATTTTAAAAAACACGTCAATGACTCCGCCATAATTGGCAGGGAAAGGCACATCAAAAGATACGATGTGAATGTGTTTTTTCATGAGATTGATTTAAAGTATGCTAACAGAATTTTTTCTTCATTTTCCCAACACAAAGATTGGGCGGCAAATTTAAGATTAAATCTCCACTTTTCAATCAGATCAGGTTGATCAAAAAATCCTTGAATTGTCATTGCAATAGATTGAGGATCATGTGATTCAATATAACCACCAATCTGAAACGCATCAATGATTGATTTAATTTCAACAAGCGGAGAAGCGATAACCGGTATGCCGGCATGGATATAATCGAATAGTTTATTTGGCAGACTGAACCGATAATTTAGGTTTGTATCTTTATCAATTGTGAAACCCAAATCAGCAAGTCGAGTAATCTCCATCATCTCCGGATAATTCATTTTTGGCAACAGCAATACGCTGCTTTCAAGCTGTTTATCAGAAATTATGTTGCGAATTACAGGCATAGCATCACCACCACCAATTAACACTAATAATGTATTTTGAAGAAACTGCATTGCTAAAACCAACTCTTCCGCTCCCCTGTCAATATTGATCCCAGAACCTTGCAATATGATGATTTGCTTATCGTTTGGCAATCCCAAATCATCTTTTGTTTTATTTAGCTGGGATTCAAGTGTTGGTGGGATATTTCGAACCACAGTTACATCAATTCCATATTGTTGTCTGAAAAGTAAAGCAATTGACTCATTTACAGTTATCATCTTATTCAAACGAGAAAGAACAAACTTTTCAATTTGCTTCCAAATACCTTGCACCAACTTTCGATTGATCAGCTCAGGTGTTTCTGTGAAATATTCATGACTATCGTAAATCAATGGAATTTTACGAAACCTACTTATAAAGTAATTGGGAAGAATTGTATCCAAATCATTGGATAACAATAAATTACACGAATGAAAGAATAGATATAAAAACAATCGGATATTGAATTCAGCATAAAACAAAGATCCTTTTGTGAAAATCAGTCGCATTCGAACGGTTCGATATGGTCGTGATGAAACGGGTAAACTGTCGCGGAGTTTACGCCCGATTAAGATAACTTCATAGCCTGATTTTTGCAGAGCCACACATGACTTGTGCACCCTTTGATCTGTAACCAGATCATTTATAACCGAAACATACGCTTTTTTCAAGTAAAAATCAGCTCAATATAAATCAATAAATTATCAAATCGATAACTTAAAATTTCATAATTTATTGTTAATAGCGCTACCTTTACCCAAAAATATTCTTGATGGACAGATACGTTTCTCTGAGCAAACACAATACTTTTGGCTTATCAGTTACAGCAAGTTACTTTACAATTATAAATGATGCAACAGAAATTTTTGACCTTCAAAGAGATCCTGTATTTCTTTCAGAAAAACGACTGATTTTAGGTGGCGGCAGCAATCTGCTGTTTCTGGATGATTTCTTCAATGGCCTGGTAATCCTGATGAATACGAAGGGAAAAACCATCCTTAAAGAATCAAAAACGCATATAATCATTAGGGTTGCGGCAGGTGAAATATGGTCTGATTTTGTATCTGAAATGGTTGAGTTAGGGTATGGCGGACTAGAAAATCTTTCGTTTATCCCGGGTTCAGTTGGAGCTTCACCCATACAAAATATCGGTGCTTATGGTGTTGAATTGAAAGATGTGTTCTATCAATTAACCGCTATAGATTTAGAAAACGGCGAATTGGTCAGATTTGACAAGGATGATTGTGAATTTGGATATCGTTCGAGCATTTTCAAAACCAGCATGAAAGGTCGTTATCTGGTCACCCATGTGGATTTCAAACTGGATAAATTTCCATTAATAAATTGCTCATACAAAACACTCAATCAATATCTTACAGGAAACAATATCCAAAATCCAACTATTAAGGACATTA
The DNA here is from genome assembly GCA_947505205.1 of Bacteroidota bacterium. GTDB lineage: Bacteria > Bacteroidota > Bacteroidia > Bacteroidales > F082 > CAJBPB01. Next base: position 7,054 of record CANNKD010000148.1, read on the forward strand.
GTAAAGCTGTTATTTTCATTCGACAATCGAAACTTCCTGATCCAAGTCAATTTGGTAATGCAGGTAGTTTTTTTAAAAATCCTGTTATTCACAATATCCTTTTTGACAGTTTAAAACAAGAATTTCCGGATATCGTTGGATTTCCGGATATTCCCAATTTCACAAAAGTTTCAGCTGCCTGGCTACTCGAGAAAGTTGGTTGTAAAGGAAACCGCATTGGAAATGTCGGATTTCACGAGAAACAAGCACTTGTGTTGGTAAATTACGGAAAAGCAACCGGCAGAGAATTGTTTCACTCCGCCATGCAGGCCAAGCAAACTGTAATTGAAAATTTTGGAATCGAACTTGATATGGAAGTAAACATAGCGTAATTTTGGAATTCAGATTAAGTGTAAATGAATAAGACATTAAATTTCATCAGATCGTATTTCGAAGCAATGGTTTGGATTGGTGCTTTGGTGCTTCTCGCAATAATGAATCCGTATTCAAATGAACCATCTTTGTGTATCTTCCATCAATTTGGCATAGAAAGTTGTCCGGGTTGTGGTTTGGGTCATTCAATATCAGCCGCTTTTCGTGGTCAATTCACGCGATCATTTGAAATGCATCCACTTGGCATGGTCACCATCGGGGTATTATTTGCCCGTATTATAGCAGTTTTTAGACAAAACTATAAGTTTCAAGAACTTAAAAAAGTAAACTAAAATGAAACCACGAATTGAAACCTGAGATTTACAGGATTATTTTGAAAATTACACCTCGATGCGTAAACTTTTAAATTCTACTTTCTACCATTCACCGACAAAACCCTACCATTCACCTATTTTGTCTTTACTTCAATTTTGTTTCTTGATAATTTAGCTTTATAATTATTAACAAATTTAAATCAATGTAACATGAAATTCTACGAATTGATGCCTGAAATTTCAGGAGAAGAAATGGTGTTTGTACAAACGCTCACCACCGAGTTTTCTGACGAAAAACTAAGGATGTTTGCAACCGTTTATCGCGCTCGCCGCCGCGACCCTCAAATGATTCTTCTGGTGACCTTATTAGGTTTTTTAGGTGTCGCCGGAGTGCACAGAATATTATTGAACCAAATCGGAATGGGAATCGTTTACTTTTTTACAGGAGGTTTCTGCCTGATTGGTACAATCGTTGACTTAATTAATTATCAGCAACTTAGCTTTAATTACAACCGTTTGATTGCACTTGAAGCCAATAGCATGCTTTCGACAACGAAATAGTATTGTAATTGATGGTTTAAAATTGTCATTTTAATGAAGCTTAATTCAATTTCAAACCGGATTTCATTTGCTTCAGAATTGCCTTGTTTATCTTTTTGGCGATAGACGGACCTTCGTAAATGAATCCGGTATAAACTTGGACCAGATCGGCTCCGGCATTCATTTTTTCGATAGCGTCTTCCGAAGTGAAGATGCCACCCGCACCAATGATTGGGAAAGCATTGTTCGATTTTGTTGCCAGATACCGAATGATTTCTGTTGATCTATCACGAAGTGGGAAGCCGCTTAAACCGCCATTACCGATCGTTTCTATTTCGTTTTTATCGGTATTATTCAAATTTCGTTGGATGCTGGTATTGGTGGCCACCACGCCATCTATTTTTGTAAGACGGACAATATCAATCACTTCGTCA
>CANNKD010000149.1 GCA_947505205.1 Bacteroidota bacterium
AGTGAATGGGTTGAACCTGTTTCGACCGATTATCATGGAAATAAAGTTTGTCAGTTACCGCCTAATGGCATGGGAATCAATGTTTTGATTATGCTCGAGATGTTGGAACACATAGCAAAAGATATTGATTCCTTAGGTTCAAAGGAATACTATCATACTTTGATAGAATTAAATAAGCGGGCCTTTGGTGATCAGGATGCTTATTACGAAGATCCGACTTTCCGAAATTATACCGTCAGTAATATGCTCAGCTTACAGAAAATTAATGAAAAAATAAAAACAATTAGCGTTATCAAAGCTTCCGATAATCTATCCCATCATACTTACAATGAATCAAATACAATTTCTGTTATTGTGGCTGATCAAAATGGAAATCTGGTCATTCTTTGTCAGAATAACTATATTGGAATGGGTTCTGGAATCGTTCCAACAGGATTGGGTTTTGTCCTTCAAAATCGTGCGGCTTCGTTCACTTTGCGACGCAATCAATCCAATACTTACGCAGCCGGAAAACGTCCATATTTCAGTTCAATGCCTTGTGTGGTTCTAAAAGACAACAAACCTTTGATCGCAATAAGTCTGTCGAATAATCAGCTTGGTGCAGGTGCTGAATTTCAACTTATTGTGAATACAATCGATTATCAGTTGGAACCGATGAAAGCAATTGGCACGCCTTATTTCTATCAATCAAAACCTTTCGGAAAGCAGGAAAGCGGGATAGGTTCAGACTGGACGAACATCGAAAAAGGACTCAATTATCAGATAATCAGGGATCTGATTTCAATGGGACACCATATTAAAATCACATCCGCTCCTATCACAGGGTTACAAACGTTGTTTATAAAACCCGACAATCCAGCATTCCAGGGATTGATAAAATCAAATAAAAAAGGCTTAGTTGTTGGTTATTAATAACATACGAAAAAGCCTCAATTATTTCGTTTCTGATCAATAAAAAAAAGTAATTTTACCTCTGAATCCTTATAAACACTCATATTATGCAAATGTTTTCTTTGAAAAAAGAACATTTTGATGAGATCGCGTTGTATGCTGAAAAAGACGGGCCGGCAGCTATCGGCGGAGCCATTAATACGCACAGTATTATCAAAGCGTATTCGCTTGGTCTTTTTCCGTGGAACAATGAAAATGAGGATATTATGTGGTATTCGCCGGATCCGAGAATGGTGCTGAAACCACAACAGGCCTTATTCTCAAAAAGCTTATTGAAGTCAATCAAAAAACAGGAGTTTGAAGTTCAGTTTGATACCGATTTTAAATCTGTCATCACACATTGCTCTAAGGTTAAACGTGACGGACAATACGGAACTTGGATTACCAAAGCAGTTAAAAAGACTTTTATTGAACTTCATCTGTTGGGTTTGGCACATTCGGTGGAAGTGTACCAGCACGGAAAAATTGTTGGTGGCTTATACGGCCTTTCGTTGGGTAAAACTTTTTTTGGTGAATCGATGTTTCATCTTTTACCAAATGCTTCAAAAACAGCCTTTTATCATCTGGTTGAATTTCTAAATTCAAATAATTTTGATTTAATTGATGCGCAACAGGAAACACCCTATCTCGCAAGTTTTGGCGCAAAACCTATTCCCAGAATGGATTTTATCGAAATTCTGAAAGAATCTGTTCAAAAGACAACGCTTGTTGGTAACTGGAATAACAGCTTTATCGAAACGAAACTCATTGACATTTTATAATACAGAATATGGATCAAACGAAGATGCAGGAAGAATTTATGCAGGAAGCAATCAAACTTGCACGGGAAAATATCAGTTTGGGACATGGCGGTCCTTTTGGAGCTGTGGTCGTCAAAGATGGAAAGATTATTGGTAAAGGTGCCAATCAGGTGACTTTTACAAACGACCCAACGGCTCATGCTGAAGTAGTTGCAATCAGAGATGCATGCAAAAACCTGAATTCATTTCAATTGGATGACTGCGAAATTTATACGAGCTGTGAACCTTGTCCGATGTGCCTTGGAGCAATTTATTGGGCGCGTCCAGTAAAGATTTTTTACGCTGCCACACGCGAAATGGCCGCTGAAGCCGGATTCGATGACTCGTATATCTATCAGCAAATGCCATTGAATCCTTTGGTTCGCGATATTCCGACCATGAACCTTTTGCCCGTGCATGCAAAGACTGTTTTTGATGAATGGGTTCGATTGGAAAACAAGATTCCATATTAACTAATTGACAATGCATAATTGACAATTATTTAAATACTTGATTTTGAATCATATTAAAGTTAGAATACAATATTAAATACGCCTCATTGCTAAATCTCTCAACATAATGACTAAAAAATTTCTGTTAACGATTGCGATTACCTGGCTGATCTTATTTTCAGCTCAAAGTCAAACGATTTCTGCCAAAATATCAAAACTTGATGCCTATTATTCACAGGCATTTGCCGAATGGAACGTCCCCGGAATGGCCATCGCCATTGTAACCAAAGACAGCGTTTTATTTGCCAAAGGTTTTGGCATTACAGATGTCAATACCAAGCAGCCTGTTGACGAAAACACCTTATTCGCGCTGGCAAGTAACACCAAAGCATTCACAGCAACGGCTCTGGCGATGTTGGTTGATCAGGGAAAAATAAACTGGGACGACAAAGTGATTAATTATCTTCCATGGTTTCGCTTGTACGATCCTTATTTGACCAGTGAGTTCACAATCAGAGACTTACTTTGTCATCGCAGCGGTCTGGCTACTTTTTCGGGCGATTTGATCTGGTATGGAAGCAGTTATTCGCGGAAGGAAGTTGTTGAAAAATCAGCCGGATTGAAGCCTGTTTACGGTTTCAGGGAGCACTTTGGCTATTCAAATATTCATTTTATTGCAGCCGGCGAAATAATTCCGGTTGTAACAGGTCAATCGTGGGATGACTTTGTTACTGAAACCATTTTGAAACCATTACAGATGAACCGCTCGCTGCTTTCGGTCAAAGATTTGGATAAAATGCAGAATGTGGCACAACCGCATACATTGGTCGATGGTAAAATGCATGCGATTCCCTGGCTGGATTGGAATAACGTTGCACCGGCAGGAGCACTGATTTCGAGTGTTGCCGATATGTCGAAATGGCTGCAGATGAATCTTGCCTCAGGTATCTTTCAATCTGATACGCTGCTCAATAGCACACGTATTTTTGAGTTGCAATCATCCAATACCATTCTCAATGTTACTGAAGGAATGGGTAAATTATTTCCCACCACCCATTTCAAAGCTTATGGATTGGGCTGGACCTTAATGGATTATATGGGTAAGAAAATCGTTTCTCACAATGGCGGTTATGACGGCATGATTTCACAAACGGTATTTATTCCGGAAGAAAACATTGGTTTTGTGATCGTTACGAATGCGAATGCAAGTTTATACTTCCCGATGATGTATAAAACACTGGATATTTTATTGGGAAATCCGGAACAGAAAGACTGGAGTAAATGGATGCTCGATCGGATAAAAAAAGGTGAAGAAGCAGCATTAAAAGCAAAGGATGAAGCAGAGAAATTGAGGAATAAAATCACAAAACCCTCACTCCCATTAGCCTCTTATGAGGGTTTTTATGGTTGCGATTTGTACGACAGCGTGAAAGTAACCAATGAGAATGGTCAGCTTTCTTTGCAGTTCATGCGAACTGAAGGTCTGAAAGGTGAATTAAACCATTGGCAATATGACACTTACCAGGTTGAATTCAAAGCTTTTCCTTCGTTGCCAAAGGGATTTGTGACTTTTAAGCTAAACCGAGATGGCAAAGTAGATGAGATGGAAGTATTTGTCGATAATCCAGATTTCGATTTCACAGAGTTTAAATTGAAGAAATTGTAGTGAAGTCAAGTTGGTCTTAGTAATCTATTATTTCTTTATCACTACGGCCATAAAGATTATTACACAAACCTGCCTGGCGACAGACATGGAACGCAAAGATTTGAAAATGAACAATTTATCAAGTAATCTTTGTGGTTTAACTTTAAAAGCACCACAAAGTTAAGACAATTGAAATATGATATCATTTATTTTTAATCACTTAATATGAAACAATTTTGCAGTTCATTTGTTCTAAAAGAAAAAATCATGAAAAATCTACATTTAATTTTACTCTTATTAGTTATGATAAGTGGTTCGATGATCGCTCAGACCCAGTTTCACGATTTTGTTGTGAAAGACATTGATGGTAAAGACTTTACGTTCGCGCAGCTGAAAGGTAAGAAAGTGATGGTTGTAAATGTCGCTTCGAAATGTGGCTTAACACCTCAATATGAGAAACTTGAAGCCTTGTATAAACAATATGGTGGGGACAAATTTGTGATCATTGGATTTCCAGCAAACAACTTTTTACATCAGGAACCTGGCACCGATGCCGAAATCAAGTCATTTTGCACATTGGAATATGGCGTAAGCTTTCCGGTTATGTCGAAAATATCGGTAAAAGGCGACGACCAGCATGCTTTATATAAATGGTTGACAACCAAAAGTATAAATGGCTTTGAAGATTCTGAAGTAAGTTGGAATTTTCAGAAATACCTGATTGACGAAAACGGCCATATCTCAAAGGTTATCAGCCCAAAAACAAGTCCGATGGATGCTGAAATTATTGATTGGTTAACTAAATAATTGACAATTGAAAATACCTGCCCGGCGGCAAGACGGGGACAATTGAAAATTATATAAATATTGGTTACAAAAAATAAAAAAAAGAGTCACGTTTTTTACGCAACTCTTTGATTTTCAAGTGAACCCGGAGAGACTCGAACCCCCAACCTTCTGATCCGTAGTCAAAAGAGTAATGAATGATTATGTTTCCTTTGTTTTCATTATCAACTGTTTATCAATTATTTATTTTCTTTTTATTTCCGATTGATTCATTTATTTAGTATATTTGTTTGTTAAATTGTTTGCTAAGTTATTTTAAAAACCTTTTACCATGACAAATTTCAGTACTGCAATCATTCTGGAAAAGAGAAACCCGCTCAAAGATAAAACCTATCCAGTTAAGTTAAGGGTAATAATTGACCGGGTAACAAGATACTATTCTATTGAATGGGAAATAGCAGATGAAAAAGAACCAGGTAAAAAAGTAAAGCAGAAATATTTAACCCAAGCTGAATTCGATAAGGTAGAAGCCCCAAAAGCCAGGGAACCATATAAAAGCGTTAAACAAGCTTTTAACGATACCGAAAAAAAGGCTAAGGAATTATTAACTGTAATGAAAAACCCGACCTTTGACCAGTTTAAAAGGCTATTTACTTCTAAAGCTTCTGGCGGGGGTAATGTTTGGAAATATTATGAAACCTATATAGCTGAATGTAAAAATGAAAATAGACTAGGTACAGCCAGTAGTTATGAATGTAGCCGTAAAAGTTTAAACGATTTAAAAGGTATTGAAACAGCTAATTTCAAACAAATTACCCCTGAATGGTTAAGGGATTACGCTAAACAAATGAAAACTAAAGGTAGAAGCATTTCAACTATTGGAATTTATTTACGGCCTTTACGATCACTATTTAATACAGCCTTAAGGGATAAGGTTATTACATTGGATCTTTACCCCTTTGGAAATCCTAAAGATGGGAAATACAGGATCCCGAAAAGTAAAAATAATAAACGACCTTTGGAACGTTCCGAAATTAAAGCCCTTGCAAGTTATTCCGGTAGCCCAATAAATGAAATGTACCGGGATTTCTTTCTATTGTCTTATTTTCTGGTAGGCCTAAACTTTATGGATTTATTAACCCTGAAATGGAAACAATTAGATGGAAATGTTTTACAGATAATTAGAAAGAAAACTGAACACACAACAGAAAACGATCAGAAAGCAATTAAATTGATTGTAAACGATGAAGCCCTAGAAATTATAAAACAGTATGGCAATCCAGCCGGGGTTTATATTTTTGAAGTGGTAAACATGAAAGACAACCCAGAACAGATAAGGCGCAAAGTTCAGAACTTCAATAGAAACACAAACCAGGCTTTAAAAGTTATTGCAAAGAAACTGGATCTAAGCAAAAATATTTCAACAGTTTTTGCCAGACATTCATCAGCCAGTCATGGAATAAATACCGGATCCACTTTAGCAGATATTCAACAGGCTTTAGGCCACAAAAATATTACCACAACTAGCAACTATATTTCAGGATTAAGCGAAGGGGCAACAAGTTTAGGTAATTCATTAAAATTAAAAGAGACCGTTCCATTAATGGAACCCGGAACGGAAACGGCTGAAACACAACAACAGCAAGGGATTGAGACCGTTCCAGAAACCGTTCCAGTGGAACGCTAAAAACTAGAAATTATGACAAACTGGATAAATTACAGAAAACCGGGTAGCCTATTAATGAATATGCCGGAAAGTTTTGAAAGCTTGAATGAAGTTATTGAAATGCTGAATTCTAACTTCAATTTAGAACATTATTGGCCTAAAATAGGCCTTTTAATAGCGGAATTTAGTCTTAATGCTGATGGATTCAATCTAATTGAAACCCCTATAAATGGCCAGATATTTGAACCTAACATAAAAGATTCAGATTCAGTTCAAGAGGAAATAATAGAAGCAGAACATGAATTGTTTGAAATTGCCAATTCTATAAACCGAATGGAGAGAGGCGAATTTGAAACGGTTGAAATACAGATCAAATTCAATAAGGGTAAAGGATCAAATGAAACATTAATTATTTCCCATGCTGAAATATTACCCCGGATATTTGAATTACTTAAATCTTTACCTGAAGGAAAACAAAAACCCACACCGAAAAAAGGGATTAAAGAAAAACAACAATACAAAAAATTCATGAAAGAATCAGTTGGTAAATGTTATGTACTAATTGAAAGCATTGATTCAGGGTTGACCGATACGGATAAACTGTTTTTTACTGGTTTAGTGTTGACTTTAGCCGGGGTAATTGAACCACCTAGGAAATTTTATGAAGGATTTACAACTGATCCAGACCAGATTCAGGATTATAGAGACAAATTAACCGATAGCCTAAAGTACTATAAATCAACAGGGAAATAAAGCACTAAAAAACCTGTTTTCCTTCCTTTGTCATTCTTTACCCCTATCTTAATTTCGCTGAAAAGATTAACATAAATCTAAAGCGAAATGACAACAAACCCCTTTGCACAACTTGAAACAAGCCTAGAAGAAATTAGGCTGAAACTGGACTATTTAGCCAGCGAACCAAAACAAGCCGAATTTCTAACAGTTCAACAAGCCTGTCAATTACTAAACATTTCCAAAAGCACAATTTACAAACGAACCATGAATTCGGAAATTCCGTTTTATAAACATGGTAAAAAATTGATTTTCAATAGACTGGAGTTAATCAATTACATTTCCCAGCATAGAAACCATAAACCAGTTTTTCAAGGGGTAACAATTGAAAGATAAAATGGAAAATACTGGTTCAGTTACTATGGGTAAAATTGATTTAAACGACCTGAACGGCAAAAAGATACTGCCAGATAAAGGGTTTCCGGCTGAAATTTACGATCAATTGCCTTGGATTTTCAAAGAAGGCTGTAATGAATTGACTGATCCAAACGAAAAAGCAGTTTTTTTAATGGGTGCCCTTGGAGTTATTTCCGGTTTATTACCAAATGTTTGGGGGCTTTATGACGGCCAGATAGTCAATGCAAACTTGTACATTTATCTAGTAGGACGTTATGGGGGCGGTAAAGGATCATTAATTTATTCCAGGCTTTTAGGTTTACAAATCCATAGGCAAAGGACAGAACAAACAATATTTGAAAAGGAACAATATGCTACCGAACTAGAAAAATATAAACAAGATATATTAGCTTGGAAAAAATCAAAACTTGGTTATGCACCTATTAAGCCAAAGGAACCCAAACAAAAACTTTTATATGTTCCAGCAAATAATTCTAAATCTGGATTTTTTGAACTTCTGGCTGGTAACAATGAATCGGGAATTCTTTTTGAGACTGAAGGCGATACCCTTGTAGATGCAATTAAACAGGATTACGGAAACTTTAGCGATGGATTAAGAAAAGGTTTTCACCATGAAAATATATCTTTTTACAGAAGGCTTTTACAGGAATTCGTTGAAATAGAGAATCCTAGAATTTCAGTAGTAATTTCAAGCACCTTTGACCAGCTTCTGGCATTGATCCCAACAGCTGAAAACGGCCTGTTTTCTAGATTCCTTTTTTATGAATTACCCCAGGAACCCAAATTTAAAGATGTTTTTGATCCTTCAAAAGATAGATATTTAACTGTATTTAATGACCTAGGCCAAATCATTCAGCAAGTTTATGAGTATTTCAAGGCTGATTCGATTGGTTTTAAATTTCAATTTCCTGAAACACAACAGGCCGAATTCCTTGAATATTTCAGAGCCTTAAAACTTGAAATTCAGGAAAATTTAACTTTTGATTTAGACGGTACAATTAACCGTTTAGGACTTCAATTTTTTAGGATTGCAATGATTTTTACAACATTAAGGCAATATTCCAGCGGTACAATTGACCGGGAAATGATATGCACTGATCAGGATTTTCAGCTAACAAAAAAGATTATTGAAGTATTAAAAACCCATGCTTTAAACATTTATTTTAAACTGCCTGAACCTAAACCAGTTAGCAATAAATTTCAG
>CANNKD010000150.1 GCA_947505205.1 Bacteroidota bacterium
CTTGCAGTAGCAAAAGTAAGTGGAACAGTTACCCTCGATCCAACCGGAAATTATACGCTCATACCGGCAGATGTATTAAGCAGTTATTCCGATGCAGGCGTTGGCGTTGAAACGGTATCGATGGTACCAGCAAGCGTCAGCTGTGCCAATCTGGGATTACTCACAATAATCGTCACTGTTACAGATTACTGTGGAAACCAAACGATTGTTACACCGCAGATTACAGTATTACAGGGAACAGCTTTGCTATCACCCTGGGTTCAGGGCAATACCAGTCCCAGTGCCAATGGAACGGCAGTTTATTCACCTTGCACCAACAATGGAACCTTCTATTTGACAACACAAGGCGTTTCGGCACCGAAAGTAGATGTGCATGACTTTGTGTATCAGCAGCTCTGTGGCAACGGAACAGTAATCGTCAGGCTGGATGATATACAGAATGGAGGCTGGGCCGGTGTAATGATGCGCGAAAGCAATGCACCAGGCGCAAAGGCTGTATATTTCAAAACAAGATTATACAACCCAAATGTATATATCGGTTACCGCACAACGACCAATGGTAATATGACAAATATAAATCAGGTAATACCATTGATACACTGGATGAAGATTCAACGCAGCGGGAATAGTTTCATGATTTATACCTCCTACAACGGAACGAGCTGGATACGCCGTTATACAACCACGGTTGCCATGACAAATTGTATCAATGCCGGATTCTTTACCGAGAATTTTGTTGCAGGCCGGACAACCACATCCTGGTTCGATCATGCAGAGGTTGTGGGCTATCTAAAAACGGGAGAAGAAGTAGAAGCAGAAAAGGAAAATTCAATTAAAGACGCTTTTGAAGTAAGCTTCTATCCAAATCCGGCAAACAACCAGATCACGATCGAAGCACCTGAAAACACTGAAACCATCAAAATGATGCTGATTAGTGCCGAAGGAGTAGTCGTTGAAACAAAACAGTTTAATTCGATGGAAGTGATTTACAACCTGCAACTTATCAAACCGGGCGTTTATCTGCTTCGTTTCGAAAGAGATGGCATGGTGGTGAACAAACGACTGATAGTGATGTAAACGACTGTCAAATAAACCAGTAAAATCCCCGGGGCAAAAGCCTCGGGGATTTAATATATTGTATATGAGTTATTTATTAGATGGGAAACGTTTTCAGTAAGCTTTACTGATGTTACGGGCAGGCTTCTTTTTTCATCTGAAAACAGGCATCAGCGAATTTTGTAGATGCCCGTTTTTTTATATAGTTAAACTCCTAGGTAACAATTATTAAATAAGAAAATATCATATTTATTCCGATAAAAAAGTCAAAATATAATTGGCGAAAGTTCCCGGTAACTGATACATTAATCCATGTCCGCTCCCCTGAACTTTTATTAAAGTTGAAGTACTAATTAAATCTGCAAGAATGGATGAGTTTTCACTTGGAGCTACTTTATCCTCCACGCCACAAATTAACAAAACTGGCATTTTTAATTCATGCAAATGTCCGAACGATCCACCACCTGGGCTTAACCAGCCTTGTACCGCATAGTACTGTAGTCCAATTGTCTCTGTGTTATAGGTTTCTTTGCCATTAGGAAGAAATTTCCAGGGTTCAGGATTGGCAGTGAGCCAGTCATCAGAAAAAAGTGTACTCAGCATTTCCATGGGAGTAGAGTTGGGATTTGATAGTATATCAATAATTTCTTGAGATGGGTTTACAACAAGTGTATCACCACAATTTGAAGCATACAGTACCAATTTATTCACTTTTTCAGGATGGTTTATTGCAAACATCTGGGCTACAAATCCACCCATTGACCAACCCAAAACATGTGTTTTGCTAATATTTAGCACATTAAGCAATTCGTTCACATCTTCAGCCAAAGAATTTATTGTAAAAGAAGAATCGGAGTTTGTACTAAGACCCATGCCCCGATAGTCAAAAACGATGACTTTATACTTTTTTTGAAGGATATCAATTGCACCTGTACTCCATAAATCCATATTTGTCGCATAACCGACACACATGATTAACGGATCGCCTGAACCATAGATTTTATAAGCAATTTTCGCATGTGTAATTTCCGCATATTTAACTTCAGGATCGGAGATAACAATTGTCGGATTTTCCTTTTTGCAACTATCTGAAAATATTGATAACATGATAACTAGGATTATTGTAAGATAAAAAATTTGATTTTTCATTGATATAATTTTTAAAAATTCTCGACAATAAAAGAGATCTGTATATTAAAATCGCCTTAATAAATTATTTACTAAGGTTTCGCACACTGAAGATATTTCTGAACATTGAAAATATAAGTAGCATCAATATAGTCTAATTAAATGATATACATTAACTTAACAAAATATTTCAAATACCATATTTATGCTAAAGCGTAAAGATAATAAATATGGAAAGATTGAGCAATAGGCATTGCCGCCAAAGCGACCTTGACTAAAATATTTTTATGGAGATTGATTGCTTGGACAGTAGCAGGAAGTAAATTGTAATAAATCGCCATAATCATGATAGTTGGTTGGTCTTATACTGGCTAATATTTAGATTTGGAAGAAAGCATAAAAAGGGGTACAATTCAGGGGTAAAAAAACAAAACCGCCTCAAATACAATTATTTAAAGCGGTTATTCTGTAGCCCCAACAGGACTCGAACCTGTATCAAAAGTTTAGGAAACTTCCATTCTATCCCTTGAACTATGGGGCCAAAACAGTCGCAAAGGTAAGAAATTTGGGTTATTGAAAGATGTTGGAGTGATTGAATGTTCAGAGTTTCAGTTGTTCTGCTTCGGCTTAGCCTTTTAGTTCAACAACACTAATTTCCTTATAAATTGGACCTTCACGTCTCAAAATACTTTCAAAAAGAATAATTTTTTTTACAAGTGAAGTTTGAAAGATTATTTGTGGCTGACTTTTTATAACATCCTGAAAATAAGACTTATCACTCAATTCTTTTATTCTTCCTATGGTTAAATGTGATACGAAATTCTGTCTGTCACGTTTAAAACCAATGCTATTGAGCTCATTCAATACATTTTCACCAAGTCGATTCACGGCTTCATTAAGCTGAATCGAACCAATCCATATCACACGTGGATCGTAAGAACTTCCGAAAAGTCCCAGTTTATCAAACCTGATTTCAAAAGGGTTTATCGTCGAGGCTGCCTTTTGCATAGCGATGGTAATTGCTTCAACAAATTCCTCATTTGTTTCACCGATGAACTTCAATGTAAGATGTAAGTTGTTGGTATTTATCCATGTGATTCGATCATGCCTAAGCTTCGATTTCAAAGTTTCGACTAATTTGATTAATTCTGGATCGGGTTCTATTTGGATGGCAATAAATAAACGCCTCATAAATAAGAAATTTTTGCAAATGTAACGAGCTTGCCTTAACTAGTAATGTTTTACACAAAAAGACTGATATTTTCAATCTTTTTTGTATAAATCTGTCAATCTGTGGCATATTATTATAATTTTGCAATCTGGACGGGGAATTAGCTCAGTTGGCTAGAGCGTTTGACTGGCAGTCAAAAGGTCATCGGTTCGATTCCGTTATTCTCCACTACAGTAACAAGGGTTTCAGCGTTTTCGTTGAAACCCTTTTTTTAATTTGTATAAAATTTGCAAACAAATTCGTTAGGTTAGTTTTGAAATTATTCGCCTAAATAGCTGTAGATACTAATCCAACTTCGTACATTTACACCCAGTAATTTTTAAAAAACTAAACTTTCGAATAAATATGTACGGTAAACTTCAACAACACCTGCAAAACGAATTAGACGGCATACGCGAAGCCGGACTTTACAAAAACGAGCGTATCATTACCAGTCCACAGAATGCTGAAATTCAACTCACATCCGGACAAAAAGTATTAAATTTCTGTGCCAATAACTATCTTGGCCTTTCAGATCACCCTAAACTGATTGAAGCCGCCAAAGAAGCACTCGACAGTCACGGTTATGGTATGTCGTCCGTCCGTTTTATCTGCGGTACTCAGGATCTGCACAAAACACTTGAACAAAAAATTGCCGATTTCTTTGGAACCGAAGACACCATTTTGTATGCTGCGGCTTTTGATGCCAATGGCGGTGTTTTCGAACCACTCTTTGGCGAAGAAGACGCAATCATCTCCGATTCGCTGAACCATGCTTCCATCATCGATGGTGTAAGGCTCAGTAAAGCAGTTCGTTATCGCTATGCAAACGCCGATATGACCGATCTGGAAGAACAACTGAAACTTTCTCAGGCACAACGCTTCAGAATCATTGTAACGGATGGTGTGTTTTCGATGGATGGAAATGTCGCCCCCATGGACAAGATCAATGAACTGGCAAAAAAATACAATGCCCTGATCATGGTGGATGAATGTCATTCAGCCGGTGTGGTTGGAAAAACCGGTCGCGGAGTTACTGAACTGTTCAATATCCGTGGCGAAGTGGATATCATCACCGGAACTTTGGGCAAAGCTTTTGGTGGTGCTATTGGTGGTTTTACTACCGGAAGAAAAGAAATTATCGAGTTGTTGCGTCAGCGTTCAAGGCCTTATTTATTCTCCAATTCGTTGCCACCGGTTGTAGTAAATGCCGGTATTCGAATGTTTGATATGATGAACGAAACTTCCGAGTTGCAAGACAAATTGCATGCAAACACTGATTATTTTTTATCAAAAATGACCGCTGCCGGATTTGATATAAAACCTACAAAATCAGCTATTTGTGCCGTAATGTTGTACGATGCCAAATTGTCGCAGGATGTTGCTTCCGAACTTTTGAAGGAAGGAATTTATGTAATTGGTTTTTATTTTCCGGTTGTTGCGAAAGGTCAGGCGCGTATCCGTGTGCAACTTTCTGCGGCACATGAAATGGAACATCTCGACAAGGCCATTGCCGCTTTCACGAAAGTGGGAAAAAAACTGGGGGTGATAAAGTAGAAGTCAGAAGACCGAAGTTCGATTTTTCTGTTAGAAATAGGTTTATTAGAAAAGCAAATGTTTTATTACTTCCGACTTCCGACTTCCGACTTCCGACCATATTTAAACTAACTTTGTTATTTACACAATACCATGATCTACGGCATAGGCACAGATATTATTGAGGTTGATAGGATGAAAAAGCACCTCGAAAAGAGTCCGGCTTTGAAAAACAAACTTTTTACTGTTCTTGAGCAGGAATATGCCGAAAAAAAAGCCACCATTTATCAGCATTATGCCGCTCGCTTTGCTGCCAAAGAAGCTTTTTTTAAAGCATTGGGAACAGGTTATCGGTTTGGAATGGCTTTTCATGAAATTGAAGTTGAAAATGATGAACTCGGAAAACCAGTTTTGAATTTACACGGGAAAGTTAAGGAATATATTGAACAACAGCATATTACTTATATTCATCTTTCCATTTCGCATGTAAAAGAAATGGCGAGTGCTTTTGTAATTCTGGAGAAGTAATTTTCAAGTTTCCAGTCACTAGCTTCTAGCAAACAGTAACAATTAGCTTACTTTGTCATTTCCCTGCAACACTTGCGATCCAATTTTCCACTTTCCAGAAAGGGAATCTGTTCGATTTGAATTATTTTACGTGGAATCTCATGTGGTTCGAGAGATTGGATTAAGTTTTCCCAGAGATTGAATAGTGCTTTGATTCCAAATTTTTCTTCGACATATAAAACCACCGATTCACTGGAATAATCATCTTTAACAGAGCTGATAATGAAATGTTTATGAAAAAGGTGCTTTATTTTTCGCTCAACATCTTCCGGATGTATTTTTTTCCCGGCACTCACAATCACATCATCGGTGCGTCCCAATATTTTGAATCGTCCTTTCAAATCAATTTCGGCCAAATCGTTGGTGATAATGAGCGTTTCCTGCACAAAAGGAGCTAAAATACACAAACAAGCACGATCATCCAGCGAAATTTGAATGCCACCAAGCGGTGTAAACCAATCCGTTCTGTCTTCTCCGTTCAATTTCCGTAAGGCGATATGACTCAAGGTTTCGGTCATTCCATAAGTATGAAAACACTGTGATTCAATAGATTGCAAGGCTTCTTCGAGTTGGGAATCGATTGCACTTCCACCAATAATGAGTTTTTTGATCAAACTTAGTTTTTTGGGAGTTTGCTGCAAAATTTTTGACAGCTGAAGAGGAACCATAGCGGCAAAATCTATTTTCTGATTTAGATTTTCGATTGGATTGGCACTTACATTGGTTGTTATAAGTTCCATTTCGAGTTGCATTGCTCTGACAATCATCATTTTACCAGCCACGAAATCGGACGACAAGCAAAGCAAAGCTTTCATTCCCTGACGCAAACCTAACGCCTTTGCAGTCATTTTTGCACTCTCAATCATACTTTGTTTCGAAACACTGATCGTTTTAGGTTTCCCTGTTGTGCCGGAAGTTTTTAAACGGATACTATTTTGTTCAGATATCCATTCTTTAAAAAACAACAAAACTTGTTTGACTAATTCGTCTGATTCACAGTTGATTAATTCAGACATTTCTTCCTGATTTTCAATTGAAAACCTTTTTCCATTCATCCTGATAATATGTGATTGCCAGCTATTCATCGTGCGATTTTGTCTGTTTTCCATTTCTTCTCCGGATAATAAAACAACTTACCATTACTCAATTCGAGTGGTGAACCGATGTTGTTGGTGAAGAGCTCACCGGTTCCAAGTCCATGAGTCAATGGATTTTGTGTTTTGAAAGTCCATTGGGCGATTGCATTTAGGCCAATATTCGACTCGAGTGCCGACGTAACCCACCAACCAATTCCGAGTGATTCTGCAATATTCGCCCAATTGTTTGAATTTTTAATACCTCCTAACAAACTGGGTTTCAAGATAATATATGCAGGTTTAATTTGCCTCAGCAAGTCGGCTTGGTTAGACTCATCAATGGCGATCAATTCTTCGTCCAATGCAATCGGAATCGGGCTTTGCAAACAAAGCTGACTCATCAATTCAAATTGCTTTGGTTTTATGGGTTGTTCGATTGATTGAATCCCAAACTCAGATAGTCTTTTCAGCTTTTCAAGTGCTTCTTCGGGACTAAACGCTCCGTTGGCATCTAACCTGAGCTCAATATGTTGGTGCGAATATTCCTTCCGAATCGTTTGAATAACATCAATTTCATCGGCAAAAGAAATGGCTCCAACTTTTATTTTTATACAGGTGAATCCTTTCTTTAATTTCTCTCGAATCTGAAGTTTCATGAACTCAGGATTGCCCATCCAAACCAAGCCATTGGTGGGAATTCCGGCAGTTCCGTTTGTGAAATCTGTATTTCCAAAAAAATGCTTTCCGCCTTCAGCCAAATCATTTATTGCGGTTTCGAGGCCAAAACGGATTGCAGGAAAAAGCATAGATCTGGTTTCGATCCAAAGAGCATAATTTTCGATATTCTGACAGAGCGTATTTAGTTCTATTTCAAATAGTTGTAAGATATCTGGACTTAAACCGGGAATCAAACTGCATTCTCCAATTCCGATGATTGTTGGTTCATTTTCATTCGAAAGAAAGATAAACCACGAATCTTTGGTGCTTAAAACGCCACGTGAAGTGCCGCTTGGTCTTTTGAAGATTAGTGTATGTTTCTTAAATCGTGCTTTTAACATTTCAAATCAGATTGCATAGACCAAAAACAAAAGTTAATAGCAGGGTTTTCATAGCAAGCTTTTTTAAAAACGGATCAAGTTTTGCCAATTCTTCAGTTTGACGGATTTTTATTAAATCAATCACAAATAGTGGCAATAGTAAAACAAAGATAATTTGATACAATTCACTGTAATTCAATAAATTATAAACTATTAATAATAGAAAAGAAGTTAAAACGAGAAAGAACTGATAATGAACGGCCATTTTTGAGCCAACTTTAACAACAATCGTGTTTTTACCATTCGCTTTATCGTTTTCAAAGTCACGTAAATTATTGAGATTCAATACGCCTGTGCTTAATAATCCCATTGCCGATGCCGGAAGAAATACATCAGTTGAGAGGGTTTTTGTAGCAAGAAAAAAAGTACCGGCAACGCCAACCAATCCAAAAAAGATGAATACGAATAAATCGCCAAAACCCGCATATCCATAAGGGTTTTTACCAATAGTGTAATTAATTGCTGCGCCGATTGCGCCAATTCCGACCAAAACAAAAACCAGAGAAAAGATCAAACTTAGTCCGGAGGCTAAAAACACGAGAACAAGTCCGCTGACAAACGAAAGCAAGGCAAAAAGAATAACGGCAAACTTCATTTCACTGGATGAAATCTCACCCGATTGTACAGTTCGTGTTGGTCCCAGGCGATCTTTGTTGTCGATGCCACTTTTCGAATCGCCATAATCATTCGCCATATTACTGAGAATCTGAAGAAAAAGTGTTGTAAGTGCTGCCAATACAACTGGAAGTAAATCAAAACTATCTTTTGTGGCTGCCAAAAACCCTCCCATGGCAATACTCGAAAGTGCCAAAGGCAGTGTTCGCAGTCGTGCAGCTTTTATCCAGGATTTCAGTTTTGCCATCGATTAAAAAAGTTTCTGGGATGTTTTA
>CANNKD010000151.1 GCA_947505205.1 Bacteroidota bacterium
CAAATTCGTGCAATGGTGGATCGAGTAGGCGAACTGTTACAGGAAGATCATGCATTGCTTCAAAAATACCTTCGAAATCTTCGCGTTGCATTGGCAAAAGTTTATCGAGAGCGATTTGGCGACCAGCTATGTCATCTGCTAAAATCATTTCGCGCATGGCAAGGATTTTATCACCACCAAAGAACATGTGCTCGGTGCGGCATAATCCAATTCCTTGAGCACCAAACTGGCGGGCAACTTGTGCATCATGGGGTGTATCAGCGTTTGTACGAACGAGCATTTTCGCTTTTGAATCGGCCATTTCCATCAATTTCCCAAAATAGCCACTCATTTCTGGTTCTTTTGTCGCAACACGACCTTCATAAACTTCGCCAGTTGAGCCGTTTAATGAAATGAAATCGCCTTCTTTGAAAGTTTTATCTTTCATGGTAATGGTACGTTCCTTATAATCAATCTGTATCGAGCCAGCTCCAGAAACACAACATTTACCCATTCCACGGGCAACAACAGCAGCATGAGAAGTCATTCCACCGCGTGCGGTAAGAATACCTTCGGCAACGTTCATTCCTTTTAAATCCTCGGGTGATGTTTCAATACGAACCAAAATGATTTTCTTTCCTTCAGCAGCCCATGTTTCAGCTTCATCAGCGTGGAAAACAATTTGTCCGGTTGCTGCACCAGGCGAGGCAGGAAGTCCTTTGGTAAGCACATTCGCGTTTTTCAATGCAGCATCGTCAAAAACAGGGTGTAATAATTCATCTAATCTGTTTGGTTCAACGCGCAACAATGCTTCACCTTTTTTAATGAGTCCTTGTTCTGCCATTTCAACAGCAATCTGAACCATGGCAGCGCCGGTGCGTTTTCCGTTTCGTGTTTGCAACATCCACAATTTTCTATCTTGAATGGTAAACTCAAGATCCTGCATATCAGTATAATGGTCTTCAAGGCTTTGCTGAACCTGATCAAGATCTTTGTAAATCTCAGGCATAACTTCTTCCAATGAAGGATATTTTGAAGCTCTTTCAGCTTCAGAAATGTTTTGTTGAATAGCCCAGCGGCGTGAACCTTCCAAAGTGATTTGCTGTGGAGTTCTGATTCCGGCAACAACATCTTCTCCCTGAGCGTTTATCAAATATTCACCATTAAATATATCTTCTCCTGTTGCAGCATCACGTGTGAAAGCTACACCTGTACCGGAGTTTTCTCCCATATTACCAAATACCATTGCCTGAACGGTAACAGCTGTTCCCCATTCGGCAGGGATATTGTTTAATTTACGGTAAAAAATGGCTCTTTCGTTCATCCAGCTATCAAACACAGCCATAACAGATCCCCAAAGTTGTTCCCATGGATCACTTGGAAAATCTTTTCCGGTTACTTTTTTAACTGCCGCTTTGAAACGGGCAACCATTTCTTTTAAATCATCGGTGCTCAATTGTGTATCGAGAGCCACACCTTTTTCTTCTTTAAGTTGATCGATGATTTCTTCAAAAGGATCATGATCTTCTTTCGATTGTGGTTTCATTCCCAACACTACATCACCAAACATTTGTACGAAGCGACGGTAAGAATCCCATGCAAAACGCTCGTTTCCGGTTTTTAAGGCGATTCCTTCGACAGCTTCGTCATTCAAACCCAAATTTAAAACAGTGTCCATCATACCCGGCATCGAAGCGCGTGCACCCGAACGAACAGAGAGAAGACATGGATTTTCACGGCTTCCAAACTTGGTGCCCATGATATTTTCGACTTTTCTAACAGCGTCTTCAACTTCAGCTTTGATTAAACCAATTGCTTTTTCTTTCCCTTGTTCGTTATAAATGGTACAAACTTCAGTGGTAATGGTAAATCCTGGAGGAACAGGGACTCCAAAAGTGCTCATGTCTGCAAGATTGGCTCCTTTGCCACCTAACAGATTTTTCATTGAAGCATCACCTTCGGCTTTGCGATCACCAAAGGAATAAACATACTTTGCTTTTGTCATTTTAATGAATATTTAATATTATTAAGTATTTGAGTATCAGATATTTTACACCAAATTTTGGCTCTTAAAAGAGACGCAAAGATAATGTATTTCATCCTAAGAATCAGGTAAAACAGACTACCTTAGTTAAATAAACTTATGCAATCGTTTGAAATTCCAATTTATAAATTGTCTAAATTGATTCTGACAGGATTCAAATCATCGATTGTTTGTTAATCAATTCGAAAAAAAGGACGAAATTTGCTGCTATTAGAATAGGAAATATATGAAGAATATTGTTGGAATACGATTTGAAGATAAATATGAAATGGAACGTAGAGTCCCGATAGTTCCGCATCATGTAAAGAAACTGGTTGAAAAAGGACTTGAGTTTCATGTTCAGACATCTACTAAAAGAGCTTTTACAGATGATAGTTTTGAAGATTCAGGTGCTAAAATTGTTTCAACACTTGAAAATGCTTCTGTCATTTTTGGTGTAAAAGAGATGCCGGTTGATTTTTTTGAAGAGAATAAGACCTATGTTTTTTTCTCGCATGTAGTTAAAGGTCAACCCTATAACATGCCGATGCTGCGCACAATGATTGAGAAGAAATGCCAGTTGATTGACTATGAGAAGATTGAGAATGAAGAGAATAAACGATTGATATTTTTTGGTCGATACGCCGGTTTAGCGGGAATGATTAATACTTTATGGTCACTTGGTCAGCGATATAAGTTACAAGGAATCGAAACGCCGTTTTCACATATTCGTCAGGCATTCACTTATCCGTCACTTAAGCAGGCAATTGAAGCAGTTTCAAAGGCAGGAAGTGCCATTGCGCATGATGGTTTGCCGGATTCAATTTCGCCCATTGTACTGGGTTTCACCGGTTATGGCAATGTTGCCAAGGGTGCTCAGGAAATTGCACATTTACTTCCTTCCATCGAAATAACGCCAAAGCAATTGATGGAAATGGATATGGCGGCCACACCGAAAAATTTGATTTATAAAGTAGTATTTAAAGAAAGCGATTTATCAAGGCCAATAGATCGTACAGCTGTTTTTGATTTGCAACATTATTATACTCATCCTGAACTTTACGAAAATCAATTTGAAAAGTATGTTCCGCGACTGACAGTTATCGTCAATTGTATTTATTGGAACAAGAGTTTTCCTCGTTTGCTATCAAAAGATTTTCTAAAAAAACTTTATTCAACAGGAGAGCCAAAATTGAAAGTAATTGGTGATATCAGCTGTGACCCTGATGGTTCCATCGAGTGTACGCACCATGGCACAGAAATTGAAAATCCTGTTTTTGTATATAATCCATTCACGCGTAAGCCTTTGTATGGGTTTGAAGGAGATGGAATTGTTGTAATGGCTGTCGATATTTTACCAAGCGAATTACCGCTTGAATCGTCAATTGCTTTTAGTGAAGCCTTGTATCCTTATGTCGAACAGATTGTGAATGCCGATTTTAGTGAGTCATTCGATGAGTTAAAATTACCTAATGCAATCAAAAAAGCATTAATACTTCATCAAGGAAAGTTTACTTCCACGTATGAATACCTTTCAAATTTTATTTAATTAGTTTGGCTTTTTGTATTTCATTTCATGAAGCTAACTACTTATAAATCAATTTATGAAGAAAATATTAATTTTAGGAGCAGGACTGTCTGCCACAAGTTTAATTGATTATTTAATCGCCAAGAGTGAATTTTTTGATTGGCAAATCAAATTGGGAGATATTGACATAAAGTTAGCCGAACGAAAAATCGGTCAACATAAAAACGCAAAAGCCTTTCAATTCGATATCAATGAAACGGATAAAATAGCCTCTGCTTTGGATGGAAATGATCTTGTTATTTCTATGTTGCCCGCTCGGTTTCATGATATTTTGTTTGCTGAATGTTTGAAACAAGGGATAAATATGGCTACAGCGTCTTATGTATCGCCATATCTCAATCAAATAGAAGAAGAAGTAAAGGCAAAAGGACTCACTTTTTTAAATGAATTAGGCGTAGATCCCGGAATTGATCACATGTCGGCAATGCAAATTATTGACCGCATAAGGGCGAAAGGAGGGGAGGTTACCTCTTTTATTTCCTTTACCGGTGGCTTAATTGCCCCTGAATCAGATGATAATCCATGGCGATATAAATTTACCTGGAATCCACGCAATGTTGTTCTTGCGGGGCAAGGCGTATCGCAATTTATTTTTAAAGGAAGATATAAATACATACCATATCACAAGCTTTTTGAACGTGTGATGTCAAGAAATGTACTTGATTTTGGCGATTTTGAAGTCTATCCCAACCGTGATTCATTGAAATACAGGAAGATATACGAATTGGATGAAATTCAAACGATGTATCGTGGAACCTTGCGAAGAAAAGGTTTTGGCGAAGCCTGGAATGTTTTTGTTCAATTGGGTTGCACGGATGATTCCTATACAATCGAAAATTCAGAGAATCTTACTTATCGATCTTTCATCAATACTTTTTTAAAATACGACATCATAAAACCGGTAGAAGAAAAACTTTGCGAATATTTAAAAATCGATCCAAATGGCGAAGTCATGAAAAAACTTATCTGGTTGGGGATTTTTGATGAAAAACCGATTTATTTGAAGAATGCTACTCCGGCTCAAATTCTTCAAAAAATTCTTGAAGAAAAATTGGGACTTAATGCCAACGACAAGGATATGATTGTGATGCAGCATGAATTTGAATATGAACTCGATCAAAAAAGGTATAAAATTACATCGGCGATGGGTTTTATCGGTGAAGATACCATTAGAACCGCGATGGCAGTAACGGTTGGCACTCCTTTAGCAATTGCTGTTAAACTCTTTTTAACCGGAAAATTAAGTTCAAAAGGTGTAATCATCCCTACAAAACCTGAACTTTACCTGCCCATTTTAACTGAATTAGAGGAATATGGTATAAGGTTTATTGAAAAAGAAGAGCTAATTCCTGATTTGAAAGTCTGATCTGGTGAAATTAAATATCACCCTTCTATGAATTTGCCAACCGGCTTTGGTTTAAATTTTATTATTTCATTGTTAATTTCAATTTCAACTTCGACAAGTTCACCTGATAATTGATTTTCATTCGGTTCGGCTTGTAAACTGAAATCAATCATTTCGTTTGAGCGTGCAGCGATGGCCTTGAGTGTGAAATTAGCTGATTTTCCCTGATCGTTTTTAAGCCTAATTTGAATATCTTTCAAAGTAGATCTACCATTATTATAAATCAGAATCTGCCGTGTTTCTAACGAATGATGGAGGAATGCCAATTCAATCTGAAAAATTTGGGTTGTTTTTTTTCTTCTAAAAAACATATTCGAAAAGGATTAAAGGTTTGAAAAGTTGTTTAATTGTCTTACACAAAGGTAATTAGTTTTACATGCAATTAAAAAAAAAAATGTTAAGATTCCTAAATATCTTGTTTATACAATATCTAAAGGGCTTTTGGTGGCTCATTTCTTGTAATTTTGCGCAAATTTGTTATTATGAGGTTAATCATTATCATCGTCATTATCGTTTTAATTGCTGGTGCAATAAAGAAATTTCTTGAAAACAGCTCAACCAAATCAAAATCAGACGATCAGGCAAAAGCAAATTCGAAGAACGGATATGCTAAATGGATAGGAGGTGGGCTTGGATGGGCTTTTGGTGGTCCAATTGGAGGTATTCTTGGTTTCGCATTCGGTAAGATGTTTGAAGAAATGAAAGGAGGAACGGCGCAGCAAGGATCAATGCAAGGTGATTTTAAAATGAGCTTATTGGTACTGACTGCTTCTGTTATGAAGGCTGATGGTACGATCAAGAAATCGGAGCTTGATTATGTGAAAGATTTTTATAGCCGTAATTTTGGGTCCAATGCAGAACAATACATCTTGATGCTTCGAGAAATACTTAAACAGGAAATCAATGTCCGTGAAGTTAGTGCGCAGGTTGGTCAGTATATGGATTATGCAGCGAAGCTTCAGATTATACATTATCTTTTTGGGATTTCTCGGGCTGATGGACATTTTCACCCGGATGAAGTTGATTTAATTTCGCAGATAGCAGCTTATATGGGTATCGCCACTTCCGATTTTTCATCTATCAAAGCAATGTTTATCAAAGAAGTAGATGGAGCGTATAAAATATTGGAAATCAATAAAGAAGCTACCGATGATGAATTGAAAAAAGCGTATAGAGATGTGGCTTTGAAATATCATCCTGATAAAGTGAGTCATTTGGGTGAAGA
This sequence comes from Bacteroidota bacterium, assembly GCA_947505205.1. GTDB lineage: Bacteria > Bacteroidota > Bacteroidia > Bacteroidales > F082 > CAJBPB01. The sequence goes on from CANNKD010000151.1 coordinate 6,221, forward strand.
AGTTACAAAAGCGGCAGAAGAAAAGTTTCAGGAAGTAAATATGGCTTACGAACAGATCAAAAAACAGCGTGGCATCAAGTAATTACATAATACTGTAAGTATTTTCGAAGAATTTTTATTTAAAAAATCTCCATTTTACACCAAAGTAGAAACGGGCGTCACGTGTTGGATAATGTAAAGTTGTGTAGTATTGATAGTGGCCAAACAATGCATAAACATTGGCATATTCAATAAAAAGGCTTGCGCGTTTCACTTTTAAAGTCAGGAAAACATCAATAAAAGGAAAGTTACCGATTTTCTTTTCATTTTGCAGATAGAAAGACCTTAAAGCCGGCATATAGGCATCGGCATAATAACTCGAAAACCAATTTATGCTAAAACCAGGTTTGATAGTTGCAGCGTTTGAAAAGAGATCCTGAGCAAAAGCAAATTTTAACTTTCCGGAAAATGTGGGCACATGAATGATATCCGTATTGTTCACATCCTGAAAGTCGAAAGATCCTCGAACCTCGAATTTTCCAGGTCTGATATGGAATTCAGTATAAAGGTGCTTTAAACTTGTTGTTCCGGTTGATTGCTCAGGGTGAGCTAATTTATTGAAGTAAATGTATTTGTCTATCACTTGCCACCTTCCGCCTATGGTAATACCTTTTATGGAATAGCCACCATTAAAAGTGATGAATTTCGAATTATCGAATGTATTTTCCCATCTGAAATGATTCGATTGGTATCTTTCGAACATCCACGACGGCGACTGATTAACAATATTTATTCTGAAAAATATATTTCCCAGATTTCTGCCTTCGGTACCGAGAAATTGTTTTATGCCTGCATCAAATTCCAAGTCACCCGAACCATAATCACCAGTTATCATTGTTATTTTCCCATCGAGGTAACTTGAGTGAAACAAACTGATTCTAATACCTCCGAATGGGTTGAATTGATTATATGTTGTCTTTTTTAGTGAATCCGATTGTAAAATATAAACATGCTCAATACCCGCATAGATGAAAAATGGAATATCATTTTGAAATTTCTTATAACCCAAACTACTCAAATACAATCGATTTTTAAATGATGATTGATAAATACTATCATAAGTTGAATTTGAATCAAGCACAGCATCGGATGTTTTGTAAAAATCAACCAATGGCGAGTTTTCCGAGTAAATTGTCTGGTTACGATGATAGCTAAACTGATGCGTTACCCTGCCAAATTGAAATTTTCGAGGTTTATAGGTGCTGTCATTAACTTTTACATTCGATTTTACAAAATTGAAATATTGCTCGAAGCCAAAACCTGATTCTTTGATAAGATTCCCAGCATCTAATAAATTAACCGAAATTAAGCGTCTGTCTGGTTCAATATTGTTTTCAAAAACACTGTCGTTTTTAATTCCACCGTTTTCTTGAAGCCAGATTTTATTATGGTAATAGTTACCGGCAACAGCATATCTTTCGTCTTTTGTATGATAACGTCCTGTAAAATAAACCCTTGCATTTTCACTTTTTGTGTTTTTATAGATTCCGGGAGAGCTATTCAGTGCAAACTCCATCCCAATTGTAAATCGGGGAAAAAGTTGACGTGCAAAGCTAACCTCCATCTGTTGTTCTTTATTTGCTCCTGTTGTATAATATATCTCAGAAAAGGGTTGCACTGGAGTCAGGTATCTGATATGCTTATAGTTGCGCATAATTTGAGGAAAAGTGTTGTTTTCCAGATTGTATCCACCATAAAAAGGATTAATAAGCACGATACTTTTATGAGGTGCGCCAATGTTACTTAAAGAAGCAAAATTTAATTTCGACCTTTGTATCTCATCAAAATCGGTTACAATGAAGATTGATGTATCCACTATGTGAGTCGAACCTAAAAACAAACTATCAAAGCTGAGACGATAGTAATTAACAACCGATGAATCAACTTTCTGTGTGTTGGTCGAATCCTTTTTCGTTGAAGCAGATAACTGGATGCAAATTAGTAGAATTATCAATAAAGAAAGAAATCTAAGTTGTACTACGCGCATCCCTTTTTGTTGTAAAATTAATCATTATTTTGATTGGAATGATTACTGTCATTGGATTTGATAAAAAAGGATAGTTGTTTATATCAATAGATACTTTAAATCAAAAAACCCCTCAACTCTTAGGAGCGAGGGGTTTCGATAGGGGGCGGCGACGACCTACTTTCCCACATTTCACTGCAGTATCATTGGCGCAGACAGGCTTAACTTCTCTGTTCGGAATGGGAAGAGGTG
>CANNKD010000152.1 GCA_947505205.1 Bacteroidota bacterium
CATCACATCATATTGCGAGTAGCCTGAGGTTTTTTGAATAAGCGGATCGCTGTTTACCATCATCGAATCGACACCGTTTATTCTTTCTGCATAATACAATCGTTTCCCCCAGTCTCCGTATTTCGAATCACGGTTTTTGCCTTCCCGCAGGTCGCCGATGTTTTTAAAAGATCCGGTTACGTAAACACCAAATTTTTTCCAACCAGCATTGATGTTCAGGCTTCCTGTTTTTTCATTGGCAGCAGAAGAATAACGTATAAAGGCATTTCCCGAAGTAAATATCTTATCATTTGTAGATAAAATCGGATTTTTTGAATAGAAATGCATCACCCCGCCCATGGCGTCGCTTCCGTAGATAACAGAACCCGGTCCATGAAGAATTTCAACACGTTCGAGTATATTCGGATCAATGGTTACCACATTCTGAAGGTGCCCGGCGCGGTAGATAGCATTGTTCAGGCGGACACCATCAACCACCATCAGCACACGGTTTGTTTCCATTCCTCTGATAACCGGACTACCGGCTCCAAGCTGGCTTTGTTGTACAAACACTTTTCCTGATTGCATCAGCAAATCGGCAGATGTTTGCGGATTATCAAACTGAATCGATTTAGCACTAATGATGTCGATTCTGTTCGGCAAATCCCTGTATTTTTCTTCCACTTTGTTTGCTGAAAAAACGATTTCTTCCAGATTAATCACAGCAGTAGTGAGGTAAACTGAGTTGTTGTTGCTTTTCAATTCCTTTTTGTTAGTACAAAAAATTTGGAATGAAAGATGTTTGAAAATGAGAGAATCCGTATCGCTGAATGCGGAGATATCAATGATTCCATTGTTATTCGTCGTAGCAATGATTGTTTTTAAGTGGTTCGATACCTGACAATTGCTAACCGGTTGCAAGGTTGAATGGTCAAGAACGCTCACTTTTTGTGCGTTTGCAATGTAAGCGATACACAGCAAACACAGGCTGAATATGATTTTTTTCATTTTATTTCTATATTTAATTCATAACACAATAGCCGAAGGAAATACTGGCGTATTTCAGTCAAACAAAATCAATAACAAGACCCGTTTAGGATTATATTATCAAATAGAACTTAATAATTAGCTACGAAAGAGTGGTGGTGGGACAGAAATATTCAAAAAAGGTGCTTTGTAATTATCTGTTTTTATCAGACAATATTTTATTGTGACTGATTCATCAAAAAGATACATTTTATGTTGAAGCAAGGCTATTTTGATCAGGTGGTCGATAAGCTGACCGCCAGCTTTTTTGGCCGGTCTTTCGCTTTCATTTTGTTGATTGAGCAGACTCAATGAGCGAATCATTTGCTCTTCCTTAATGTCACGGACACAGAAATAGGTGGTGTTATCTCCAATGATTTTCGTTTTGACAACATCATACAATCCATCGTTGAGTTTGATTTCAATGCGGTTTTTTTCGATGATGAGTTTACTTTTATCTGAAGTAGGAAAGGTGATTGCAACAAGGATTTCGTCGGGAAGTTTTGCGATTTCAGCAAAGGCCTGATTCTTGAGATTTGAACGCATTGCCTTGTAAACAAAGATATAACCCATTGAATTATAGATGAATAATCCAACGAGTAATAGCATTGTAAAAAGACGAAGAAGTTTCATAAGTGGCAAAAGTAGTGAAAACGATTTTGAGTTCAAAAGCGGATGTAAATTAATTCTACAAATGTCCCATCATTTTGTAATAAGCAATGGCAGTCAGTTCGCGTAAAACAATGATTTCATAGTGAAGGTAACTCCACATATTGTAGCGAAAGGTAACGTTCCTTTCAGGATGTTTGAGGATGGTTTTTTTTTCGTCTGAAGTATAAAAATCATCGTCATTGGTCGATTGCTCAAACGTAGGTAATCCATTTACATTAGTAAATCCTTGTTTGCGAAAGGTTCTGACGCAACGGTAGATGTGTTCGGGTGAGCTGACAATCAGAATAGAAGCCTGATTATCCTCAATGATTGCGTGCATTAATTTGGCCTGACCTATAGTGTTAGTGCCTTCCGTTTCGCAATAAATCCTTTCAGAAGAAATGCCACGTTTAAGTAATTCAGAAACCATCAATTGATTTTCGCTGCCTTCAAATGCGCCTTCGGCAACAGGATAAGCAACGACAACGCGGCTTTCGGGGAAACTATCCGCTGTAAGCGCAGTGTAATAACAGCGCAATAAACTTTCCGGACCCGGAAATCCGCCGGCACCCATTAAAATGATATAATCAGGAGATTTTATCGGTTTGCATTCGCTTGTGCCAAGCCAATGGTAAATGTTGTATGGATAATCTGTAAAACTTAAAAATATAAGCAGTGAAAAAATAATTCCAAGAAATATGAAAAGTCGTTTGAGGGTGCTCCCCAACTTTTTGACCCATCGTATGAATCCGTTTGATTCCATTCCTGATATGATTTCTATTGCGAAAGTAAGGTAATTTAATGTTTTACGTATGAAGAAAGCAAAACCAAATTATCACATTGATTTTGAGTATTTTGTAAATGTAAGAATTGCTTTATAAAGGATTAATGCGAATATTATTTTGAGCAAATCAGCAATTATAAAGACCCAATAGATTGACTTCATGGCTGTCCAATTGTCTGTAAATTGAATGCTCATCCATGCTATTCCCGGAAGATGAATGGAAATTGATCCACAAACAAGTGCCATTAAACGATAGCTCTTTCGATTGTTTTTCTCATGGATGAATCCGATGAGCCAACTTGCCACCATAAATCCGACTAAATACCCACCTGTTGGACCATAGATATGTTGAAATCCACTATGTCCAGCCGTAAATACAGGTAAGCCAACCAATCCAAGCGAAACATACAACAAAGTGGATAACAATGCTTTGGTCTTACCAATGCTTAATCCGGCGAGGTAAATGAATAAAGTTGTCAAAACGATTGGGGTAATTCCGGTCGGAATGATTATTTGCGCTCCCGCAATCATCATCAAGGTGAAAACCAAAACCTGTGACAAGGATTTGACAATGATTTCTGGGCGAATATGCTTTATGATAGGATTATTACTATTCATGATACTTTGGTTCAATCAAATCCCATTGATTGCCATATAAATCCTTAAATACCAATACTTTTCCATAAACTTCTTCGCTTGGGGGGCGGACGATTGTAACTTTATTTTTCAATAGATTTTGATAATCATGGTCCAGATTATCGGTATAGAGAAACATAAATACCCTGCCACCACTTTGATTTCCAATTAGGTTTCGCTGATCCTCATCGCTGGCTTTTGCGAGCAATAATGAACAACTTCCTTTTCCTTTTGGAGCCACCACCACCCATCGTTTTGTTTCCGACATTTTTGTGTCTTCAAGTAAATTGAAATTCAGTTTTTGGGTATAAAATTCGATGGCTTCATCGTAATCGTTTACCAAAAGACTTATTAGAGCAATATATTGATTCATAGTTTTTTTAGGATAAGAAATGGACAATTGATAATTTTTTAAATGTCTATTTTTTAATATTTTGCAAATCAATCTTTACTAAAAAGGATTGATAAAATTCTGGGGATTTCATTTCGGTTATCGTCATCAAAAAATTCCTCAATACGTTTTACATGAAGTCCGTGTTTGCTTGCTGCGTTGATGAAATCGGTGATGTGATGGTTGAAACAATCGACTATTTTGATGCCTTCATCGGTTTCAAACCGTGCTTTACTACCTGAATACTGCTTGAAGGGATGTAATTCACCAAGATATAAAAATCCATTTTGAGAGAGTTTTTGAGATGCTTCCTTAAAAATGTGATCAAGGTTTTCGATATGCTCCAACACCAGACTGAAGGAAACCAAATCGAATTTTTCATCAGTGAAATCCCAAATGTTGTTAATGTCAACTTGTTTGAATTCAACGTTTTGAGTGTTTATTTTCTTTTTTGCTATCTCAAGCATTTCATCTGAAAGGTCGATTGATAAAGCCTTTTTTGCTCTGTTGGCAAACCAAATAGTATTTTTGCCGGTTCCACAACCCACTTCCAAACATTGATCAAACGTTATTTCACTGAGTACTTTTCTCAATGCAACGGCTTCCAGATCACGTGTTTTATTCAGGTTTGTATCGTAAATCACCGACCAGTTTTTATACGCCTCTTTTATATTCGACATTCTATCAATACTTTAATATTTAACTTTAAAATTTAAATTTTGCACTTTAAATTTTACTTTTAATACTCTCCCCAGCTTTTTATTTTCAAATCTTCCAAGGTGTATTTCGAAATGGCATAGATAAAAGCACTTGCCAAACGTGCATTGGTGATTAATGGAACATTGAAATCGACAGCAGCGCGGCGAATGGTGTAATCATTATCCAATTCCTTCTCACTCAAATCTTTAGGTATGTTTATTACCAAATCAATTTGTTTGTTTTTGATTAAATCATAGGCATTCGGACTTTCTTTCACGTCAGGCCAGTTTACCAGGATAGAAGGAATTCCGTTTTCCTGAAAGAAAAGCTGCGTTCCTTTGGTGGCGTATATTTGAAATCCATTGGTAGCCAAATATTTTGCACTAATTAAAAGTTCCGTTTTAGATCGTGCCGGACCTGATGAAATCAAAATGTTTTTCTTTGGGATACGGTAACCAACTGATAACATGGCTTTTAAAATTGCCTCGTAATAATCATCACCCAAACAGCCTACTTCGCCGGTAGATGCCATATCGACACCCAAAACAGGATCGGCTTTGCTTAATCGCGAAAACGAAAACTGTGAAGCTTTAACACCGATATAATCGATGTCAAAAAGTGTTTTGTTTGGCTTTTCCACTTTTTGTCCGAGCATGATACGTGTAGCATAATCGATAAAGTTGGTTTTCAGAACCTTTGAGACAAAGGGCAAGCTGCGTGAAGCACGTAAGTTACATTCAATCACTTTGATATCATTGTCTTTGGCTAAAAACTGGATGTTAAACGGACCGCTGATCTGAAGCTCTTCGGCAATCTGACGCGTGATTTTTTTGATTCGCCGGATCGTTTCAACATATACTTTTTGTGGCGGAAACATAATCGTTGCATCGCCCGAATGCACGCCGGCAAACTCGATATGTTCTGAAATGGCGTACAAAATTATCTCACCTTTATCGGCCACGGCATCCATTTCAATTTCTTTGGTGTCGGTCATGAATTTCGACACGACAACCGGATATTGTTTCGAAACAAGCGTTGCCAGATCGAGGAAATACTTCAATTCGCTTTTGTTGGATACAATGTTCATTGCGGCACCCGAAAGCACATACGAAGGTCGTATAAGTACCGGAAAACCAACCTCTTCTGTAAACTCAAATATTTCGTTGATGTCAGTTAATTCCTTCCATTTTGGCTGGTCAACACCGATTTTATCTAACATTTCGGAGAACTTATGGCGGTTTTCAGCTCTGTCAATTGACAGGGCAGAGGTGCCAAGTATATTGAAATGTTGGTTGTGCAGGCGCATTGCCAGATTATTTGGAATTTGACCGCCGGTAGAAACGATGATTCCGTAAGGATTTTCAAATTCAACGATATCCATCACGCGCTCAAGACTTAACTCATCGAAATACAGACGGTTACAAACATCATAATCTGTACTCACCGTTTCGGGATTGTAATTGATCATCACCGAGCGATATCCCGATTTTTCAACAGTTTGCAACGCATTAACACCTGACCAGTCGAATTCAACGCTACTTCCAATTCGATAAGCACCTGAACCTAAAACGATTACTGATTTTTTATCATTTTCAAAAACAATATCATGACCGGCACCATGATAGGTTAAATACAAATAGTTCGTGGCGGCCGGGTATTCAGCTGCGAGGGTGTCGATCTGTTTCACGAAAGGAACAATTCCAAGGGATTTTCGAAATTGTCTGATTTTTAGTATTTCCTGATCATCCTTACCGATTTCTATAGTTGGTGATAACAATCGTGCCAGCTGGAAATCTGAAAATCCTGCTTTTTTTGCTTCGTCTAAAAGCTCAATATCAACCGATTCCACTCCGTCTATCTGTGAAAGTTCCAGCTCAAGTTGGTGGATATGCATTAATTTCGCAAGAAACCACCGGTCAATCTTTGTTTTTTGATAGACCTGTTCAATAGTCCAGCCTTCCTTAAAAGCTTGTCCGATAACAAAAATGCGCGTGTCTGTCGGATTTGACAATGAAGATTCGATATCCTCAACCACCAGTTCTTTGTTAGCGGCAAAACCATGCATGCCCGAACCGATCATGCGCAAGCCTTTTTGAATACATTCTTCGAATGACCGGCCAATCGCCATCACCTCGCCAACGCTTTTCATACTTGAACCGATTTCTTTCGACACGCCCTGAAATTTATTCAAATCCCAACGTGGAATCTTAACAACCAAATAATCCAAAGCCGGTTCAAAAAAGGCCGGAGTAGTTTTAGTGACATTGTTTTTAAGTTCATGCAAGCCATAACCAAGTGCCAGTTTGGCTGCCACGAACGCAAGCGGATATCCAGTTGCCTTTGAAGCCAGCGCACTCGAACGTGAAAGACGTGCATTTACCTCAATTACACGGTAATCCTCCGAAAAGGGATCAAAAGCATATTGCACATTGCATTCGCCAATAATACCCACTCTTTTCACGATTTCGATGGAAAGCTTCCTTAATTTGTGGTATTCGCTGTTGGTAAGCGTTTGCGATGGAGCCACCACGATGCTTTCGCCGGTATGAATACCAAGCGGATCGAAGTTCTCCATATTACACACTGTGAGGCAGTTATCGTATTTATCACGCACAACTTCATACTCCACTTCTTTCCAGCCTTTGAGCGATTCTTCAACCAAAACCTGATTTGAATACGAAAAAGCTTTTTCGGTTAATTGTTGCAGTTCCTGCATCGTATTGCAGAAACCACTTCCTTGGCCGCCAAGCGTAAATGCCGCTCTTACAATTACCGGAAAACCAACTGTTTCAGCTGCCTTGAGGGCATCTTCCATGGTGGTAACAGCAACTGATTTAGGAGTTTTTATGTCTATTTCATGCAGTAGATTGGCAAAACGTTCACGGTCTTCGGTTTCGATGATGGCCTCAACCGGGGTGCCCAACACTTTTAAATTATATTTTTTTAATATTCCGGTATTGAATAGCTCTATGCCGCAGTTTAATGCCGTCTGTCCGCCAAATGCTAGTAAAATCCCCTGCGGTTTTTCCTTGATGATGATTTTCTCGACGAAAAAAGCTGTAACCGGCAGATAGTAAATGATATCGGCAATTTCCTCAGAGGTTTGGACGGTGGCAATATTCGGATTGATTAAAACCGTTGTTATTCCTTCTTCTTTCAGTGCTTTCAAAGCTTGTGAACCGCTGTAATCGAACTCTCCGGCTTCGCCTATTTTAAGTGCGCCCGAACCCAAAACGAGCACTTTTGTTATTTTTTCCATGTCTCAATTGCTTTGATAAATTCACCAAATAAAAAAGATGTATCGGTGGGCCCACTTGAGGCTTCCGGATGAAATTGTGTTGTAAACCAAGGCTTGTTGACGTGTTTTAGCCCTTCGTTGCTGTTGTCATTCAGGTTGATGAAAAATGGTTTCCACTCTGGTTGAATACTCTCATTGTCAACAGCATAGCCGTGATTTTGAGACGTTAAATAGGCTTTTGAAGTGCCAATCTGAATAACAGGCTGATTATGACTACGATGACCGAATTTCAGTTTATAGGTGCTTGCTCCGGAAGCTAATGCTATGAGCTGATGTCCCAGACAAATACCAAATATTGGATAATCATATTTTAAGGCTTCCTGCAGATTTTCAATGGTTTGCGAGCATTGAACCGGATCTCCGGGGCCATTTGAGATAAATAGTCCGTCGAATTCTTCATTTTGGAAAGGATAATCCCATGGAACACGAATTACGGTTGTATCGAATTTTAATAAATACCTGATGATATTATTTTTTACGCCACAATCAATCAGAATTATTTTATGTTTACCGTTTCCATAAATGGTTTTTTCGGGCCCGCTTACTTCTGCAACCAGGTTTCTCCTGCCGGGATCATCAAAAGCAATCTCATTATCGAAGATTATTTTTGCCAGCATACATCCATGTTCGCGTATGTGTTTGGTTAATAGACGGGTATCTATTCCAAACAAACCCGGAATCTTTTCCTCTTTCAGCCATTCACCCAGACTTTTAGCAGCATTCCAATGGTTGTAACTTTCTGAATAATCGGAAATTATCAATCCTTTTGCGTGAATCTGATCTGATTCAAAAAATGCAGAAAGTTCATTTTCAAGCGTGTTGGCCGGCA
>CANNKD010000153.1 GCA_947505205.1 Bacteroidota bacterium
AACGTCAAAAGTACTCCAGTAGTTTGGATAATTTAAGCTTGTCCAGATGGCACCTGAGAAAACGCCATTTTCTTTAAATTCGGGTGAATTGCGCGCGTTTGAACCTGCATCGGGCTGCGGATGATAGCAAGCCGGGCTCATCAAAATGATATTTGTAAATAATTCAGGATATTTTAAAGCTAACCGCAGCGCACCAAAGCCGCCCATCGACAATCCACCTATACTTCGGTTTTCCGGTCCCGGTTTTACACGGTATTTTGCTTCAACCTGAGGAATTAATTCGGTGATGATGGCGCTTTCCATATTCACGCAGTCGTTAAATCCCTGACGATCAACATACCAGCTATTCATTCCGTTTGGCATCACGATAATGAATTCACGCGTAATGCTGTCCCGGTAAAGCCTGTCAATGATAGAATTGATGGTTCCGTTTGTACACCAGTCGTTTTGGTTACCACTGTAACCGTGTAAGAGGTATAAAATTTCATATTTCGCCGCGGTGTCCTGTTTGTACGAAATGGGCATATACACGCGGTAATACCAGTTTTTGCCTAAAATCTGAGAAATCACAGTGTCAATCTTCACAACGCCAACCGTATCTTTTGTAACCAGTGGAATTGGTTCGTTTTCTTTGTTTTTATCTCCACAGCCAGCAACAACTTGCTGTAACAAAAGCACAGTTGAAACAACTAAAAACAATTTTAAAATATGATGCATATTTTCTTTTATAGAGCAACTTATTCGTAACAATGAGGACCTAAATGTAGATATAATTCGGTCAGATGGCGAGGTTTTCGATGTACCGTTTTGTGAAAAAATTTAGGTATTCTTTCAGTTCAACATTCAATTGCTTGTTTATTTAATTGAACTACAATGTTTTAAGATGAAACAATAAAAAATAGAATCAGTGTATTTTGAAAATCTACCCCTTGCTGAATTGTACTAAAAAACAATTAATTTTGGAATATCAATTCTATCATTATGTCGATTTTTCGTGTTATTCTGGCCATCGTTTTCCCGCCACTTGCCGTTGTTGATTATGGCTGTGGATCGGTACTTATCGTTTTTATCCTTACGCTTGCCGGCTGGATTCCGGGCGTAATTGCTGCATTAATCATTCTAAATAGGTCAAAATAAGCATTTGTTGAATGAAAATTACGTATAATTACTTAGTAAATCGGTAAAAGACTTTCCGAAAATAGAGATATTTTTGCTTCCATTATTTCTTAGAAATAATCTCAAAGCTTCACACAATGAAAAAATTAATTTTTGTAGTAATTATTACTGTTTTCGGATTCAATATTGCATCCAACGCACAGTGTATCAACGAAAAACTCAGTTACCCAATTTACAAACAAGGTGCTGCACTTGTTGATCAGTTCGACACGCAGGGACAAGAAATCGTTCGTATTGAATATGATTTGGTGTTCACCTCCAAAGAATCGTTTCGTAATCTTTCGGCCGATTGGAAATATACGATTGTTGGTTTTGGCGATGATGGCGTTAAAGATCTTGATGTTAAGGTATATGAATACGACGATTTACTTGAAAAATGGTCACTTATAACCGAAGATGCTTCCACAGAATCATTTGCTCTTGTAACCGTTAAACCTACGAAAGATGCCTTGTATAAAGTTGAGGTAATCGTATATTCGTTTAACGAGGGTTATGATGTTGCTCGCTATGGGCTGATGTATGTGCATGATTAAATGATAAATAGAAAATTAAATACAAATGGCTCATAGTTTAATCCTCGGGCTATTTGGTTTTCATCAGCTTTTTTTCTCCCTGAACCTGTGATTGCATCGTCCTGATTGCATCCCGAAGCTCAAAAACTCCGGCTGACATATCGGATGGAAGTTCTTTCATCTGTTTGAGTTTATGATTGGCCTTTTCAAGTTCCTGAAGCACTTCATCAAGTTTTGGTGATTTCTTTTTAACAGCCTGAATATCATCCAAATGTTTATTCCGAAAACCGATATAATCATCCCACTTATTCACCGCATCATTGTAGAGTTTGATTGATTCGTTATATAGGCTCACGTTTTCGTTATATATTTCCACATCCAGATTGCTGTATAAAAACGAGAGTCGCCTCACAACCGCCTGATTGCGAGACTGTGTTTGGTTTATTCGATCAATTTCTTTCGTAATCTTTTGTTTATCCGGAAGTTGAAAATAATCTTGAATGGAATCTTCAAAGTTGTAAAAGGTCTTTTGCTGGGTATTACCATTACTTCTGGACATGACCGGAAAATCCTGAAACTGCCATATTGGATCAAAGGGAATGTGTGTTTCAATCATCTTTTCGGGTTTTACCATAAAATAGCTTTCATCAAATTCATGTTCGTATTGGCCGTTTACCAAACTACCGGATGACCAGGTTGGATCGAATAAATACCATTTTTCATCAATAAGTGCTGCCACCCAGGCATGCGCGTTTGGATTGATTTTTTCGTCCTGAATAGTGTATCCATCAATAACAAATGACTTGATATTCATTAATTTACAAACACTGTCCATCAATCCGGCATAACCGCCACAAACTGCTTTTCTGGTTTTGAAAGCAGCCGCGATAATCTCAGGATTTTCTTTTTGCGTGATCACCGAAAGGGGAGTTGTGAAATCGTATTTCAGATTAAGGGCAATCCAACGTTGAATGGCACGGATGCGATCTGGTTGCGTTGTGAATGAAATCTTTATCCATAAAGCCAATGCCGGAATGCTTTTTTCAGCTGAAGCAGGAATCTGATTTACTTGCTGGTCAACACGATTCCAATCAGGTTTTTGTGGCAAAACTGAACTTGAAACGAAACATAGAACAAACAGAAGTGCAATCCTCATTAATTTCTTTTTTATAAAAACGTGACATTGGCACTTTTGTTTCAACGTTGGTTGAGACAATGGTGCAGATTTATAATCTGCACCTTTTAATATTGGATCTGTGATCCAACAAAAAGTTGGCGCTCATTCTATTTTTTAAATTTTTCCTTTGTCTGCCCTGCTTGCGGCAGGCAAGGCTTCGCTAAGTTGCAAATTTGCACCAGTCGGAGATTTGGACATTTCAAATAATGATACGTACTATGTTTCCGGCTCTTTGAAAAACTTAGTAACTTTATGTAAATAAAATATTTCCGATAATCGTATGAATTTTAGGAGAATTCCGAATTTGAAAGCTTGCATCATAAAAGAAAAGCGATTAAAATTGTGGTATCATGCGAATTATATTCATTTGCAACCATAATATAATGTCCAAATTAAAAGCTACTTTGAAATTCTGTGTTTTTAATTTGTTTCAGAATAATTTATCGATTTCTTCCGCAGCAACCGTTTCCTCTACCTTGTCCGGTTTCGTTGTAATTACAGTTTCCCTTGCCAAATCCTTTACCTTGTCCTCGACTGTCGAAAACGACTTTTTGGTCATCGGTCAAAAGACCTCGCACATCCTGAAAATGCTGTTCGCGGCTTTTAGCCATAGTCGTTTTAATTACACTGATTTCGTCAATTGTTTGATTAATCGATACCATATCAGCTTTATCTGCAGTGCGTAAAGTTTGTAAATGTGCTTCTTTTTCGGAGAGTTCATTTCGCAGGCTTTGAATTTCTTTCATGTGTGCGGTTTTTAGCTTGTCAATTTTGGCTTGTTGATCCGCAGTTAAATCCGGAATATTATTGCAAATATTGCCTTGCCCGTTCCCGTTTCCTTTGCCGGTTCCGTCGCATTTACCATAACCTTTTTGAGCAAAAGTATTTGTGTTCATACTTAACAGAATTGCTATCAAAAACATTCCGATGACTTGAAATTTTAAAGTTTTCATTTTAATAAGATTTAATGATTAATAATATGATATTTAATAGTTTACGCAAATTACTTTTTTGAATTGTCTATACATTTATTGGGCATTTTTATTTCAGCTTCTTGATTTGCCATAGCATTAAAGATTTCAAATAGTTTTACTTTTTGTTCATCCGTACAAATGTTTTTCATTTCCAAATAATACACAAATGTTATACGTTTAAGTTTTGCATGTAGATAGCCTATTTCACTTGCAAGTTGATCTAATTTGACCGTATCTGAATTTGATTTCCCAAGTTCATCCAAAAACTCATTTCTCTTTGCTTGCATTTCATTTGTTAAAATATTTGCTTGTGAATGAAATTTCTGCCTGTATGTTCTGAATTTTTGATGTTTCTCTTCATCCAAATTTAATTGTTCTTTAAAAAATCTTCCGAGTTGATTGTTTGGTACTTCTATGTGATTGGTTTTCGTATTTAATACATTTATTTTGTATAAATAATTATGATAATATATTGTTGCGACAGTCGCAATATTTGTCGCACATAAAATCACGATAACCCAAATCAGTATATTTTTTTTGAAACCTATCATTATTTTGTGTCTATTCGTTAAGTAAATTAATTTCCAATTCTTCCGATTGAAAATCATTCATATAAAATTCGTTTGTTGAAGCAATTGATTTATTTTTCTGAGGTGTATTGTCGTAAGAATTTCCCAAAAGAATTCCGAATGAAATGCCGGTTACTAAAAGACATGCGATTAAAACCGGTTGAATAATTCTCATGTAAACAGGTTTTAATTCCTTTAAACTCAAAGCTTGTTCAATATTTTCAATATTTTGTTTGATTCGTGTATATAAAAAAGGATTAGGTTTGAGCGTTTCTTTATTTTCTATCAATTTATAACACGATTTTAATTCACTAAAAAGTAATGAACAATCATTACAAGTCTTTAAATGTTGGTCAATCACGCTATTTTCCGGTGCGGTGAGTTCGCCGTCGATATAGAAAATCATTTTTTTATGGAAATTCTTACATTTCATTTTTAATCCGTTTAATAATTTGACACAATTTTGTTTAAAAACTTTTTGGTTAATTAGTTTTTTTGAAAAACGACAATATTTTTTTTTGCACATTCATTTTTGCTCTATGTATCAACCCCTCAACGGATAACAACGATAAATCCATAATTTCTGAAATTTGCTTATACGATAAATTTTCAAATTTGCTCAGAGTGAAAGCTATTCGTTGATTTTCCTGTAAACCGGAAATTACTTGATGTAATAATTGCAGCTTTTCTTCGTGATCATCTTCTGTATTATTATTTTGATTAATATTATCAACGACTTGAGTTTTTGAAGTATTTTCAATTTTGAATAAGTCTTCAATACTCCTGACAAACTTTCTTTTTTTATTATCGCGGATATAATTTAATGATTTGTTAACGGATATTCGATACAGCCATGTTGACAATTTAGACTCTTTTTTAAATTTATGTAACGATAAATAAACTTCGATAAACACTTCTTGAGCAATGTCTTCTGCATTGGATTTGTCATGCAAAAAACTATTACAGGTATTTAAAACCAAAGCTTGGTAATTATCAACAAGTTCTTTAAAATATTTTTCATTTCCTGATAAAATCCCATCAATCAATTCGTTATCTGTCATCAGCAAAAAATACTAATATTGATTTGCAAAAATAAGACACAATACCATCAAAATACTTGTGGGTTCAATAATTAGTCAATCCTTATCAAGTTAATTTCAGTTTGGGGAGTAAAGAAAGTTGAAGATTTTCGATGAACCAAAAAATGAGATTTTTAAAATCTGCTTTAAGTTTTTCCATCATTTTCTTAAAATTCCAGCCGGCAGCAGCCAGTAAAGCATTGATTTTGCATGATTTATCGTCGTGTAGGTAATTCTGTTCCATCCGGAAGTATTTCTTCATGTGTCCAATAACAGGTTCACAGGCAGCTCTGCGCCTGAATTTCTTTCTTTTGACCCTTTTAGCATACACGCTGTCTCGTTTTAATGGTTTGTTTGGTGTGCTGATTTGAACTCCGTTTATCCTCACTGATGCAGATTTGTAATCTGCATCGTTTAAAAATGGATCTGTGATCCAACAAAAGATATAAACAAAAGAAGTCTCAACAAGACCTTTCTCTCCTGAATAATCACGCGCCGAACTATACAAATAATCTTCCGGTTTAGCTACAAATTCGGCTCTAACAGGATTGAAATGAATATAGTTCATTTTTTCATCCAGAAAATCAGTTGATTGTATTTCTTTTGCTTCATTTCCATCTTGCCAAACTTTATAATACTTGATTTTTTTATTGTTTTTACCTGCATACCAAAAACGATTCAACATCCAATCGCGCCTGCTCTCGGGCGCCTCTTTCATGGTGTTAATGAAAGCTTTACTTGTGAATTTTTTGAAATCACGAAGAATATCAGATAAATTACTGTCATCTTTTGCACCTGCAACCAAATGTAAATGGTTTGTCATCAAACACCAGCAGTAAACTTCCAGACCTTTGTTTGTAACACAATAATTTAAGGAATCAACAAGTACATGTCTGTAAACGGGACGTGAAAAGATATCAACCCAATCGACTATTGTCAGAGTGAGAAAATATACATTTCCGGAAGTAATTTTATTTCGTATCCCCATTGATGTAAAAATAGACAATACTTCTGAATGGATTTTGGGTGGAATGATTTTTTTTCGGGTGGATTAAAAATCCAATGTTAATGGGTGCAGATTGCAAATCTGCACCAGTCTGGTTTTTGTTTCATATTAAAAACCCACAAACCAAAAAACGTTTGCGGGTTTCTATAATTATTTAAAAATCAATAAATTAATCCGGATCCTTTATCCTTTACTTTCCTTCACAGCTTCAATCAATTGTGGCAACACTTTAAATACATCGCCCACAATACCATAATCAGCAGCTTCAAAAATCGGAGCGTCTTTGTCTTTGTTGATGGCAACAATACATTTCGATGAACTCACACCACCTAAATGTTGAATAGCACCTGAAATCCCGAAAGCAAAATAGAGGTTTGGAGAAATGATTTTTCCGGTCTGACCAACATGCTCGGTATGCGAACGCCATCCTTCATCCGAAACCGGACGTGAGCAGGCAATGCCGGCACCAAGCAGGTCAGCTAACTCCTCGATAGGCCCCCAGTTTTCGGCGGCTTTCATGCCACGACCAGCCGAAACAACGATATCGGCATCGTTCAGCAATACTTTTCCGGTGATCTTATTTGTTGATTCAATTTTCGTTTTGAAATCGGCTTCGGTTAAACCGGCATCGAATTTCTGAACCTGTGCCTGTACCTGATTTTCAAAAACGCCAAAAGAATTTTGGGCAAGTGTAATAACTTTTATAGCCGTGTGAATGGTAATATTGGCATATGCTTTGCCTGTAAAAACCATTTTCTTCACCGTAAAAGGCGAAAGATTAGCCGGCAATCCATGCACTCCCGTAACCAAACCGGCTTTCAGTTTAACTGATAGCCGAGGGGCGATGGCTTTACCAAGATTACTATGAGCCAGAACAACAACAGTTGCATTAAATTGCTTAGCCGCAACGGCAATTGCGGTTGCTAAAGCCTGGTTATCAAGAGAGCTATAATCGGAGCAAGGTGCGCTAAACACGGACGAAACTCCGTAAGTCCCAAGTTTTACTAATTCGCTTTCATCTACCGGTCCAAGCGAAATGGCCGATACTGAAACACCCATATTCGCTGCAAGTTTGGCGGCATAAGAAGCCAGTTCAAAACTAAGTTTCTTAAATTTTCCGTCCCAATTTTCGGTATATACTAATACTGACATATCTTTACAATTTAATGATTTACAATACTTTGGCTTCTTCGTGTAACAAGCGGATCAATTCTTTTGCATTGTCCTCGGCAACTAATTTACATACGGCTTTTGGCGCAGGAGCATCGAAAGTAACAATGCTTGTCAATGACTCAACCACAATGGGCGCAACTACAGTTAGCTTTTTACTGCGAGCCTGCATAATACCTCTCATGGCTGGTATGCGCGGTTCTTTTGTGATTCCTTTTTGAACAATAGCCAGCAAAGGGAAACTCATTGCCAATACTTGTGAACCACCATCAATTTCACGACTTATTTTCGGATTTCCGTTTTCAATCTGAAAACCTGAAACAGCAGAAACTGATTGCATATCAAGCAATTCAGCCAACATTCCGCCAACCGATGAACCGTTGTAGTCAGATGCCTCAATACCGGCAAAGATTAAATCGAATCCTTTTGCTACCTCTGCCAACTGAGAAGCAACATAAAAAGCATCTTTCGGATCTGCATCCACACGAATGGCTTCGTCAGCACCAACGGCAAGAGCCTTGCGTAAGGTTCCTTCGGTGTCAGCGCGGCCAACATTGGCAACGATAATTGATTCGATTGCACTTCCTTCGGCTTCTTTTAATTCCAAAGCACGAGTAAGCGCTAATTC
>CANNKD010000154.1 GCA_947505205.1 Bacteroidota bacterium
ATTAGGCATGAGTAAATTTGAAGAAACGATTATTTGATCGAAAAAGTCCCAGGACTTATAATATAACGTTCCGTTTCCGGCTTTAAATGGATTAAAGGCCAGATTATATAATTGCTTTTCCCCGATAGTTTGATCGACCGGCAATGCTTGTAAATGAGCCATTAAACTCTCATCATCAGGATTATCGTTCAAATCACCGGCAATGATAATATTTGTGTTGGCATCTTTTGCAAATAGCGAGTCGGCCATTTTCCGCATAAAAGAACCGGCAGCATTGCGCGATGGAACAGTTTCGTCCTTTCCGCCAAAGCGCGAAGTCCAGTGATTGATAAAAAGGTGCAATGTGTCGTCTGAAGCATCAATACCTTTTATATATAAAATATGTCTGGGATTGGCATTTGGTAAACTATCAACCGTATAATCCAAAGTTGTGGAATATACCGGCCTGAAAAACTCAGGGCGATACATAAAAGCGACTTCAATACCGCGGGGATCGTGATCAGCGTAATGAATATACTGATAGTCAGCATCTTCCAGCAATTGATTTGAAACCAACATTTTCAAAACATCCACATTCTCGATTTCCGCCAATCCAAGCATATCAGGAAAATCAGTAGTATCCATTGATGAGATAACGCGTGCAATATTATCCAGCTTGCGATTTAGCTTTGCAGTATTCCATTGTCCTTTTGCCGAAGGGAGAAATTCCTCATCGTTTATCGTCTGATCGTCGATTGTATCAAACAGATTTTCAACGTTATAAAAAGCAAAAGTGAGCCCATTTTTGGGTGTATGCAATCGCTTAACCTGGTTTGAGCATGATGCAAGTGCAAGACTCAATAAAACGGCCAAAATTATTGGCTGAAACAATTTAGTATTCATGGAGAATTATTTTTTTTCTTTTAACTCTGTGATTTGTCGTCTTTCTTTTTTGGTTGGACGTCCGATTCCACGGTCTCTTTTTTCAAAATTAAACTCTTTCATGAGTTCTATTTGTTCATATAACTCTTTCGGTGTGAGATCATTATAAACATCAATCACCATTGGAGGAGAAACCCTGCTTTTGGGCATGGATTTCACCTGAATCGTTTTTTTTATCTGGGATAACTGGACGGTCAATATTTCGCCAGTCTTTACTTCGCGCGATGGTTTAACTGAAACATCATCCAATTTTATTTTACCGGCAGTGCATGCCTCAGCAGCCAATGTGCGTGTTTTGAACAAACGGGCGCACCAAAGCCACTTATCGATTCGAACGCCCGGTGTCAT
This sequence comes from Bacteroidota bacterium, assembly GCA_947505205.1. GTDB lineage: Bacteria > Bacteroidota > Bacteroidia > Bacteroidales > F082 > CAJBPB01. Next base: position 1,270 of record CANNKD010000154.1, read on the forward strand.
TTTTGTCGGAAATAGAGTTGAACCGGTGCTCCGGTAAAGTTAAACTGTTCGCGAATCTTGTTTTCAAGGAAACGGCGATAGTTGTCTTTCACATCTTTTGGTAAGTTGCAGAAGAAAACAAATTGCGGAGAATTTGTCTTTAACTGAGTTATATATTTGATTTTGATATATTTACCTCGTGATGCAGCAGGTGGCGGATAAGCCTCAATAATAGGTAATAAGACTTCATTCAGGACCGAAGTCGCGATATTTCGTTTACGATTTTCATATACTTCATGAGCTAGTTCGAGTACTTTGAAAATACGTTGTTTGTTGATAACCGAAGTAAATACGATGGGAACATCCGTAAATGGCTCCATCCGTTCACGGATGTTTTTCTCAAAAGTGATGTGTGTATTTGCCGTTTTTTCTACTAAGTCCCATTTATTCACAACCACCACGAGCCCTTTTCGGTTTTTTTCGACAAGATGCAGAATACTCAGATCCTGTGATTCAATCCCTGTTTGTGCATCGAGCATCAAAATGACAACGTCACTATCTTCGATAGAACGAATGGCTCTCAGTACGGAATAAAACTCGATGTTCTCAAAAACCTTGGCTTTTTTTCGCAATCCGGCTGTATCAACCAACATAAAATCCATTCCAAAAGCATTGAATCGGGTATGGATTGAATCGCGTGTTGTGCCTGCGATATCTGTAACTATATTACGGTCAACACCCAAAAAGGCATTAATAATGGATGATTTACCGACATTTGGACGGCCAACAACAGAGAATTTGGGCAGATCGGTCTCACCGTATGGTTCCATGGGAGGCAAGAGTTTAACAACCTCATCCAACAAATCGCCTGTTCCACTTCCGTTGATGGCCGAAACAGGATAAACTTCACCCAATCCCAATGCATAAAATTCATGGGCATCGGTAATTCGATTTGGATTATCTACTTTGTTAACTGCAAGAAAGATAGGTTTTTCAGATTGCCTTAAAATAGTAGCAATCTCTGTATCAAGCACATGCAAGCCTTCATTCACATCAACTATAAAAACAATTACATCAGCTTCTTCAATTGCCAATGCAACTTGTTTACGAATCTCTCCCTCAAAAATGTCCTCAGAACCCATTACATAACCACCGGTATCGATGATTGAAAATCCAATTCCGTTCCAATCACTTTTGCCATAATGCCTGTCGCGCGTAACACCGCTCGTTTCTTCAACAATCGCCTGACGTGCTTGAACCATCCGGTTAAAAAAAGTGGATTTGCCCACATTCGGACGACCAACAATAGCAACAATATTTCCCATGTAGATATAAATTATGCCTCGTAACCGAAGCGCTTTAATAAACTTTCGTTGTCGCGCCAATCTTTACTAACCTTGACGCTCGTTTCAAGAAAGACTTTCTTTCCTGTAAATTCCTCTAAATCAAGGCGTGCCATCGTGCCTGTTTTCTTAATTGCCGATCCTTGTTTCCCAATGATAATGGCCTTTTGCGATTCGCGGGCAGCATAAATAACAGCTTGAATTCTGATAAGTTTTTCGCCTTCCTCAAAACCTTCGATCGCAACTTCGACAGAATAAGGAATCTCCTGCTGATAATTAAGTAATATTTTTTCACGGATGATTTCGGTAGCAAAAAACCGCATCGATTTATCCGTTAATTCATCTTTTGGAAAATAAGGAGGCGATTCAGGCAGAACATCTAATATTTGGTCCAAAATTCCATGAATATTAAATCCTAAGGAAGCAGCGACAGCAAAAATAGTTGCGTTCGGTATTTTGACTTTCCAATGATTGATCAATGCATTCACTTCATCCTGTGTCGATAGATCAATTTTATTCAGGATTACAAAAACCGGAATATTTGCATTGATAATTCGACCAATTGTTACTTCGTAATCTGCTTTTTCTTTTACATCCACTACATACAATATCAAATCGGCATCGATGAGCGCAGTTGTCACGAAAGAATTCATGATTTCATGCATTTTATATGCAGGCTTGTTGATGATTCCGGGGGTGTCAGAAAAAATAATTTGATAACGGTCATCGTTCACAATTCCGAGAATTCGATGGCGTGTTGTCTGTGCTTTTGAAGTAATAATGGATAGTTTTTCACCAACGAGGGCATTCATTAAGGTTGATTTGCCAACGTTAGGATTACCTATGATGTTGACATAGCCCGATTTATGTGTCATGAAATATTTTTTTTACAAAACTCTTGTTTTGCAAAGGAACAAAAATTACCTTTGCAGTCCCGTTTTAGAGGTGAATTAATTAATTGACTGCATTTGCAAAAGCATCAAACCCTTCAAAAACGGCTAAAAAAGGTTCTTTACATATACGATATATTGCGGGGTGGAGCAGAGGTAGCTCGTTGGGCTCATAACCCAAAGGTCAGAGGTTCGAATCCTCTCCCCGCTACAATGAGAGTCAGACACTTGTCTGACTTTTTTTTTGACCATCGTTTTTTGGAGTAAGGAAACGGAGTAAGGAAAAACTTTAAAAAAAAATCGGAATCCATCATCATTTCTTATCAAAAATCCAGAGGACTAAAATAGGGGCTGTGGGTGGCTTTTAGAAAGTGTAAATCGCCCTGAAATCATTGTATCTTTAAAAGATAGACGGCAAATAAAATAGAGCACGTAAGGCTAAGCCACATAGTCCAACTTGGTTTTATTCTCCATTCTCCTGCTCCTTCCATTTTAATTTCAAATAATTGCTGATAGTCAGTACTTTGTTGCTACATTTGTAGAAAACGTTGAATCATACTCTATATGTTATAGCCAATGCTAATACAACCAACCCTATAAATGATTGTAAATGAACATTCAAGATAAAACAAAAGAACAACTTTTAAATGATTTGAGAAAATCGGAATTTGAAATTGTAGAACTAAAAAAATTAGAACAAAATCATAAAATAATTGCTGAAACATTTAATCAAGAACGTGAATTATATTCTGATTTGGCAAATGCGTTGCCCGTTGGAATATATCGATCTCGAGTATTTCATGATACTGCTTTAATTCAAGAGAAATGGACATGTTCACATGAAGCTCCATATATAATTGAATTCGCGAATGATCGTTTCTTTGATATACTAAATTTAAACAGACCAATTTTTGAAAAAAATCCTGGTATTATCAACGATTTAATTTTCGAAGAAGATAAAACTGAATTCGCCAAATTAAATGTAACAGCTAACTTAAATAAAACTCCATTTTTATGGGAAGGTCGTTTCATGATAAAAGGCAAACTAATTTGGATTCATTTTGAATCAATTCCCCGTGTTTTGGAAAATGGTGATATTATATGGACGGGCATATTAAATGATATGAGCGAACGTAAAAATGCGGAGCTGACAATCACAGCCAAAAACAATGAATTACAAAAACTAAATGATGAAAAAGTCAAATTTTTATCCATAATTGCCCATGACTTAAAAAGTCCATTTAATTCAATTGTAGGTTTTAGCGAACTTCTCGTGGAAAAAATTAGGATAATGGATTACGAGCAAATTGAAAAATATGCAAACATTATATTGCAATCGTCAGACAAGGCTATAAATCTACTTATGAACCTTATGGAATGGGCACAATCGCAAACTGGAAGAATGAAGTGCAATCCTGAATATTTCGAAATAGTAGCTTTCATAAATGAAATAGTACCATTATACGATGATATTGTCAATCAAAAATCAATTACCATCAAAAAAAAATTACCTCACAACGCAACTATCTTTGCTGATAAGCAAATGATTAGTACAGTATTCAGAAATTTAATTTATAATGCCATAAAATTTACGCATAATGGTGAAATAACAATTTCAGCTGTAGAGAAACAAAACGAGATTATTTTTTCAATTAGCGACACTGGAGTTGGAATTCCAAAAAATAGCATTGAAAAATTATTTAGATTAGATCAAAACTATTCTACCCCTGGAACTAATATGGAGACAGGAACTGGAATGGGCTTAATACTTTGTAAGGAATTCATTGAAAAGCAAAGGGGAAAAATTTGGGTAGAAAGTGAAGAGGGAAAAGGTTCCACATTTTATTTTACGATTCCTTACAATGTTGAATTGGAAACAGATACAAAGATTAATGATATTATTTCACCTGAACCTAAAGATGTTCGGATAAAAAACCTAAAAATACTTATTGTCGAAGACGATGAAATTTCGCATTCATTACTTTCAATGAACATTGATAAAATCAGTTCTGAAGTTTTGCATGCAATTTCAGGAGTCGAAGCCGTTGAGATTTGTCGGAATAATCCTGACCTCGACTTGGTATTAATGGACATGAGAATACCTGAAATGAATGGATTAGAAGCAACACATCAAATCCGCATGTTTAACAAAGATGTAATTATCATTGCCCAGACAGCTTATGGACATACAGGTGACAGAGAAAAGGCATTAGAAGCTGGATGTAATGAATATATCAGCAAACCTATTAACATGACCTTATTGATGGAGTTGATTAAAAAGTATGTTAAAAAATGAAGAATGAATACTAAATAAGAGATATATTTGTAACTTCCATTTACCCACTCTGACACTAAATACAAGTCGTAAAAAATTGAAAAAGAATGAAATATGAATAATGAGACAGAAACATATGATGATTTGCATAGGCAAATTAAAAATAATGAATATAATTTATATTTTCGGGAGCAAATTGATAAAACTCTTTTATTTCTTTCGCAACAGGGTTGGGATAATCCAAGAGAAAGTTTTTTTCACTCCTTAGCACGATTTCTGGCTGAAACTTTAAAAATGGATTACGTTTGTATCGACAAACTTCAAGGTGATTTGCTTTCAGCAGAAACTTTTGCAATTTATTTTGACGGTAAATTTGACGATAATGTTACATATACTCTGAAAGATACACCTTGCGGGGATGTAGTTGGAAAAACCATTTGCTGTTTTCCAGATAATGTTAGAGGTTTATTTCTGAAGGATATTGTGTTGCAAGATATGAAAGCAGAAAGTTATCTTGGTACTACACTTTGGAATTCTAAAAATCAACCTATCGGACTAATTGCTGTTATAGGACGACAACCAATAACAAATTCATATTTTGCTGAAACAATTCTTAAATTAGCCGCAGTGCGAGCTGCAGGTGAATTAGAACGAATAAATGCAGAACAAGCATTAAAACAAAGTGAAGAAAAATTACAACGGTTAAATGCCGATAAAGACCGTTTTATACAAATTCTCGGACACGATTTGAAAAGTCCATTTAATTCGCTTCTGGGGTTATCAGAAATATTGGTTAAAGATATTCGCAAATTTGATATTGATGAAATAGAAAAATTCACAAATGGTATAAATATATCTGCACGAAATGCACACAATTTACTGGATGATTTATTGATGTGGGCAAGCAGTCAGCAAGGCAGTTTCCCTTTCAAACCACAGAATCTGAGTTTAACTGAAGTTTGTTATAATGTTTTAAAAACTCTTAGCCCAAACGCTGATGCAAAAAGTATCGTAATTAACTACATAAAAAATCATTTGAATGTTTTTGCAGATGCTGATATGCTAAAAGCAGTAGTACGTAACCTTGTATCGAATGCAATAAAATTTACAAACAACGGTGGTGAAATAAATATTGATGCAGAGGAAATTGCTGGAAATATAACAATTTCCGTTTCGGACAATGGAGTAGGAATACCACTAGAGAATCAGGCAAAACTATTTGATATATCAGAAGTTCTTACAACAAAAGGTACGGCAAAAGAGACAGGAACGGGTTTAGGATTATTGATTTGCAAAGAATTTGTGGAAAAGCATGGTGGTAAGATTTGGGTAGAGAGTGAAGTCGGAAAGGGTAGTAATTTTAAATTTACTCTGCCTTACAATGCTGAACCGAAACTAAGTTAGAATCTTGGAAGATTATTTGATATCAGCCAAATTTTGGGCGTCTCAATTTCTGAAATAATTAATATAGACTACAAACCCCTGATCAGTCAAAAGAATAATTGAACTTTTATTTCCTTTCAGAAAATAAAATTGAGTCATTAATTCCAACGTTTATTCTTAAAACAAATAGTGATGATTTTTAAAAGCTGGGCGATAAGATCAGATCTTCTGACTCTTCACTTATATTCGAGAAGGGGAAGTGAAAGAAAAATAACTTTGTTTTTTTTCATATTGTTAGGTTTCTTTTTATTGATGTTGAATAACAGTTGCAACAAAACAGAAGAGACAAAAAATATTGCGCCATTATGCGCAATTACAAACCCCTATGGGGGTTATATCACTGAGCGAGGAGCATTTATTACTATTTCGGCTGATGCTGATGATTCAGATGGACAGATTACTGAAGTTCGCTTTTATGTTGATGATTCTTTTATTGGTCTTTCAACTGCTTCACATTATAATTATGTATGGAATACCATTGGTCAGAATATTGGAAAACATACCATTGAAGTAATAGCAAAAGACAATAATGATGATTATACTTCCAATAAAATAGAAATTTCTTTAACCGAAGTTGGGGACAGCCTGGCCTGGCCTATAGCAGCTTTTAGCGTAAATGAAACAAATATTATTACCGGCTCATCGATACAATTTACCGATCAATCTACAAATTTACCAACCAGCTGGTTGTGGGATTTTGGAGATGGAAATATCTCCACTTCACAAAATCCGGTGCATAGGTATTTATTTGCAGGTCAATATTCAGTTAAGCTGGTAGGCTCGAACCTGTATGGTTCAGATTCGGTAAATAAGGAGCAGTACATAACAGTGGCTACTCCTGAAACCGGAACAATAACTGATTACGATGGGAACACCTACAAGACCATAAAAATCGGGAACCAATGGTGGATGTCTGAAAATTTAAAATCGGCTCATTATAGCGATGGAACCGAAATCCCTTTGGTTGAAAATAAAAGTTCATGG
>CANNKD010000155.1 GCA_947505205.1 Bacteroidota bacterium
CCACTTGTATCAACATGCTCAACTGTCGAACTTGTCATAACAGTCATCTTGGCTTTTTTGAAGGAGCGTTCGAGTTGTTTTGAAACTTCTTCGTCTTCGATTGGAAGTACATTTGGCATAAACTCAACCAAAGTTACCTGAACGCCCATCGAATTATAGAAATAGGCAAATTCTGAACCGATGGCACCAGAACCTACCACGACCATTGATTTTGGAAGTTTTGGAAGCACCATCGCCTGGCGGTAACCGATGATTTTTTTGCCATCAATTTTTAAATTTGACAATTCTCGCGAACGTGTTCCGGTTGCTAAAATGATGTGATCAGCTTCGTAAACAGTTGCTTTTCCTTCAGTGTCGGTTACCTCAACTTTTTTGCCTGACTGGAGTTTTCCAAAACCGGATATCAATTCAATTTTGTTCTTTTTAAATAAAAATTGTACGCCTTTACTCATGCCTTCGGCCACGCCACGACTGCGTTTCACGATGGCTTCAAAATCAGGCGTTGCTTCAGCCCCCAGCTTAATGCCATAGTCTTCAGCATGTTTCAGATAGTTGTATACCTGTGCGCTTTTTAACAATGCCTTGGTTGGAATACAACCCCAGTTTAAACAAATACCACCAATTTCAGCTTTTTCGACAACCGCAACTTTCTTGCCCAATTGCGAAGCTCTGATTGCGGCTACATAACCGCCTGGGCCGCTGCCGATTACAATTACATCATATTTCATAGTACGTTGAATTTCAATTAAAGAATTTTAATTGGCAAAAGTAAGAAATAAACAGCTTAAAGGGGTAAAGATGCCAGTTTGGAGAATCTTAAAAGTCATTAATGTTACTTTACATAAACTTTAATTATTCCTTTACTTTTACAAATTTTCCAGGAATCCCATCAGTTACTATACATTCCTTTTTTCTGCCTTTCCAATCTGTCATGGTTATTTTTCCATTAAACTCTACATCATCCTTATAAATGCCTTCGAATTTTGCTTCAAGAACTGCTGTAGAAGTAATCGGGAAAATATTTACTCCGGTACTGTCTCTCTTATCGTTCTTCCAATATCCTGCATAGTTATTCCCATCAGCTGAATACATTACACCAAATCCATAGCGCATATCTTTTCTCCATTCGCCTTCATATCTGGATCCATCAGGGTATGTCTGTGTGCCATTTCCCTCTTTTTTTCCGTTTACCTGAGCACCTTTATACGAAGGGACAACACCTGCTGTGCTGCTTGCCGGAATATTTGGCTGGTTATTTGTTGAGTTTGAATTATTGTTTACCGGACAGGTTTTCGTAAATTCTTGGCTTCCCATTAAAAGTGTATTTTCATTCAAAAGCGATAATTTTATCATGCTATTTACCACGATGCTTCCATTTACCAAGGTGCCAACTTCTTTGAATGAACCATCAGAACTATAAAAATTCTCATCAACACGCTCATGAACTTTAGATTCAACTAAATAATTATCCATCGCTTTGGAAATATTTATGACTGTTTTGTTACTATTCCCGTTATATTTTTTGTGATACCAAGTTCCAATAAATAAATTTGCTGAGGTTTCTACAATGTTACTTGTGGGATTGTTATTGTTTAAGGGATTTGCTTCAAAAACGTCCTTAGTGCCATTTGCGTACTTTATCATAAAGATTTCGGATTTGGCTGTTGAATAAGTCGGGCCATTAATGTTTGCCCAGTTTTTATAAGTTATCACATTCTGATTAATTTCCAACACTTTGGCGTTTATCTCTTCGCCATTTCGCTGAACAATAATATCCTGAGAATAAGTGTACGAGGGGAAGCACCCGATGAACAGTAAAACAATTAAGAATAATTTTGTTTTCATTGTGTAATTAATTATAATTCAAATCATTATGATTAAAAGTGATTCCAGTTTAGTCTTTATAGTATAGGGATTACAACCGCAAAACCAACTTTGTTCTATAGGGAGTTAAAAGTTTTTTGAAAAATGAAATTTTATATTTGCAAATTTAAACCTTCACACGAAAAATTCACCTAAGGATTAGGGTAATTATGTCAGTAAAGGTAAAATATTTTATTAAACAGGAAAAAAATAAGAAATTACTTCAACTGGTTTCTAACAGAAAAAATCTATCACGGATGGTTTTGGAATGAAAAAATACAAAAAGCAAAATCGGTACATTGTTTCTAATGTTTATAGACATGCACAAGCTGTATTTTTGATCGTTTTTACACTACTTTTGCCGATCATTTTTAGATTTCTTCATGAGACTTTTGATAATCCTAATTTCTATTTTGTTCCTGAATTCAGAAACAACACCTTCTTTCAGAGAGCAGCAAATGAATAATACGAGAGTGAGGGAAGCTTATGCCGGTAAGGAAAAATCAGTTTTGAAAATGCTTTCTGAGCACTCGATTTCGCGCGACAGCCTGCGGATTTACCTCCGTGCTTTCAAAACCGAGAAAAAAATCGAACTGTGGGCAAAAAACACTTCCGACTCCGTTTTTAAGCTCATCAAGGAATTCCCAATCTGTGAAATATCGGGATTTGTCGGGCCAAAGAGGCGTTCTCACGATTTACAGGTTCCGGAAGGGTTTTACCATATCTCCGATCTGAATCCTTACAGCAAATACTATTTATCGATGCAGATTAACTATCCGAATGCGTCTGACAGCATCAGGGGTGTTCGAGGTCATTTGGGAAATTTTATTTTCATCCACGGTGAATGTGTTTCATCGGGCTGTATCGCTATCACAAATGACAAGATCAAGGAACTATTTGTTTATTGCATTGAAGCTTACAACAGCGGGCAGGAAAAGATTGACCTGACCATATTTCCGAGTCATCTAAGCAATAATTTGTATTCGGGTCTGACTTCAAAATACAGTAAATACAAGGATGATCTCAGCTTGTGGGCCGATCTGAAAAAGAGTTATGATTTATTTGAAAAAACCAAAGTGCCTCCAAACATTAAATTCCTTCCTGACGGAAAACATGAAGTGAATTGATTTTTCATCAGGTTGGCGGATGCAACCTTTGGCTGAACCATTTTCTTACAGCTAACATTATTTTTTGCTGGTACTGCGAGGCCTGGCGATGACAGGGGGCTCGTTCTTCACTATTCTCAGGTGCGCCCCAGCGTATTTCAATTCCATCGTTCGGATTATAAGCCATCTCAAATGCATCTCGTCTTTTCAATATTTCTGCTAAAGTTAGTGTCTGTACTGAACCATCGGAACGCGTATAGTTTATCGTAAGTTCAGAAACTTTTTGATTGAGAAGAGTTTGAAGCGTATTCTTAATTTCTTCAGGCGAACTCAATTTTGAGATTTTAAAGTCTTTGGGTGAATTGGCGACCCGTCCGGGGAATCCAAGCACCGCATCCATTGCAATCAGAAGTCTTAGATCGCGGTTTGGTGTCGAAAAATCTTCCCATTGTCCACCGGTCTGAAAAATTCCGTTGGCACTTGATGGCATCGGAATCACCGATCCGGGATGTGATTTGAGCCAGGCTTCGCCATTAGCCACCGATTTAACGCGAACCAAAAGCTGCTCATGCAGCGCTGTTATCAGATCCATCATTGCAGCTTCAGGGTCAAGTGGTTTTGGATTGATGATGCGTTCCATCGCTAAATAGAAGACATCGCTCTCCATTTTTCGCTGCTCTAAAGAAAAGGGCGCAAACCCCTCAGATGTATTCAGTTCTTCATTTGACATTAAATCAAGTTTACCATTTTCAAATGTAATGGGACGAAAAGCCTTAAAACCAGGTTCTCCGACCACTTCAGAAGTGTTAAAAAGAAAATTTCCTTTCCAAAACCGCTTGATAGCTATCGTTTTATCTGGTTGGGCATCTACTGCCAAAAGCAGTCCGGGATGGTCTTTTGTCTGTGGTTTCCAGCTTACAAGGATCAACGTGTGACCATAAGGATCGGCAAAAACAGTACCAGGACGTAAAGCAGATCGTTCAAGGGAAACAGGATAATAGTCTGAATTTTCATTTTCGAGAGACGTTCGCGCTGTACCTGAATGGACACCATCCATAACCCTTCTTAAAAAGGAATTGAAGGCCAAGACCGGATTGCTTTTTGAAGTGCCGGATTCATTCGTAACCCATTGTCCTGTTGATGGACTTCGGCCAACCCAACCTCTGTCAGAAACATGATATCCGAATGGAAGGCCAAGTTTCCATGCAAAATAAGCCCTCAGGTAAAAGGGATTATCGGCACAATCAGGTTCCATTATTACTTTGTTTTTGCTTTCCAGATTATCTTCTTCGAGTGAGAGGTAATTGTAAAGGAAATTATTTTCCTTGTTCTGCGTCACTTCGTGTAATGCTGACCATGAAGTTTGCTCGTTGCTGTCCTGAAACAAGGCATTAACCCATGCAGAATAGATTGTTTCAGTATATTTATCCCAGCCATGGGTGGTTTTCCAAACAGCATTTTTTTGTGGAGTTTGTTCATGTGGAGCGATTGCAAACTCCAGGATACTGACCTCCTTTTTATCCACAACCAGGGTAGCTTTGTAGTTGCCTGAAGGACTTCCGGCAAAATCATCTATCCGCCAGCAAGGCAATTCATCTCCAAATTGTGTACACATGGTTTCAACAATACCTGAACGTCCATTGACAATAATTTTTGCTTTTTTGATATTTCTGCCGCCTGTTGCCATTACACGAAATTGTTCGCCTGGTGCTGGATTAAGCGGAATAATAAGTAACGTATTCAGCGGATTATATTCGTCGGGTATTTCGCCTTCAATGACAGATTCAATCTTTTCGAGTATGGTTGCTCCATTTTTTTCGCTACGGTTGTTGCTACAGGAGGCAAAGACTATTAAAAACATAGGAATGATTAAACCACAAAAAGGAAAACGAAAATATGCTTTGACCATAGTTATTATCGTTTTATTTTTATTTGAGTATCCGCTTGCATACCTATAACTTAAAAAGAACGGTTACTCAGCGTTTCTTTGCGCCTGCTTTGCGTAACTCTGCGGTTAAATAACTTTAAACGCAGAGAATCGCAGAGGTTTTTCGCAGAGGATCGCAAAGTCATAGATTATTCACCAATCTTTTTAATCCATCAACCAGATGTAATACATTAAAATTCATCAGTAAACCTAATTTACAACCCGAAAGCTTAAGGTAGGTTAATACTTGAGCTGTATGAATGTCATTTAATGATTCAATTGACTTTATTTCAATAATTACCTTATGCTCGACAATTAAATCTAACCGATACCCTGCATCTAATCTTACTTCCTTGTAGATCAATGGCAGAGGTTTTTGTTTTTCAACGAATATACTCGCTTTTTGCAATTCATAAAATAAACACTCAACATACGCGCTCTCAAGTAACCCAGGACCAAGTAATTTATGAACTTCGATTGCACATCCGATTATTTTTCCTGATATTTCATTTTCTGTCATTCATAATGTTTTTACAATGTATTTCTATAGGTATCAATGCGGATAGTCATTTATTTTTGTTTATAATCGATTAAGGCTTAATGGTATACCACGGGTGATCTTTCACCCTGACAATTCCTTCGGTATTCAGCGAATGTATGATTCTACGCGCAGAAACGAAGTTCCTTGAGGTGATAAATTTCGAATCAGCAGGATTTATGCTGCTGATGTGCACCATGCCTGAGGAATTGATGAAATCTCCTTTTCCTAGGTAAATTCCAACATGACGGACACGTTGAGCTGAACGTCCAAAGAAAAGAAGATCACCAGCCTGCAGATTATCCATCATCTTGAAATCAATCGATTCGCCATATCTGGCTTGCTGTGATGCATCGCGGGCAAGGATAATTCCTTGTGTATAGTAAACTAGTTTCACAAAACCCGAACAATCGGTCGCTTTGCTCGAAGCTCCTCCCCATAAATAAGGAGAACCCATCATGTGCCTGGCAACCGACAACATAGACTTCATATTTGGCTCCGAATTGCTCCAATCGTAAAAAGAAATACAGTCTGATTTTCGAACATATCCGAAACGGCCATCAGGAATCCTTATTTTTAAAAATCTCCTGACTGTTGATTCAACTTCGAAAAGGTCACCAATAACCAGATCGCTTACGACTTCGCCCTTTTTGCCGGGAGCATCGTATGCAAAACCTGTCATGGAATTAAATATATAACGGTTTGATCCTTTCCATTGGTCCAATTCGTTTTGTGAAAATAGAAATAACCCACCTGCATCCATCCATCCAATGTATTGTTCGGGTGTTTGAACACGGTAAAATTTATTGTTGTAATCCAATACTTTTAAAGGCGTTCCCATCAATGCCTGGGAAACGAGTTCAGAAGCATCGTCAGGCAGGGCGCGAATGTTCGATACTGACAAGGTTGCCAATGCCCAGATCTTATCTCCCAAAACAGCATCGGGTAAAAGCCTGATTGAGTCAACAAACGAAATCTTTTTATCTGTCAAAAACCGGATGATTTGCGTTTTTACCTCAGGTAGATCGGTTTCTCCCAAAACGACAACTTTAGCTTGAAGTGTATCTTTTAATTCAATTTTGAGGATAGCTACCCGCTTATCGGGTACAAGCTGTTTTTGCAGTGTTTGCAGCTCTTGTGTCAGGGTTTTATACGACAAATTTTGAGCCATCACCATCGTGCCGGCACAAAGTAACAGAATAAGGCAACCGAAAATTTTATAAAAATTCTTCATTTTAGCATTGAATATCAAACTGCAAAAGTAAGATATTGTTTACAGGAGGCAATGTTTAAATACCTCCATCTCCTGAATCAATTTGTTTTGAATTTTTTCGCTGCAGAAAAAGATAGACAGGAATACCAGATAAAATCAGGATCATTCCGATGGCAGCTTCGCGTGGGCGTGTCATAATTGTATTGAAAAACAAAAAAATACAGAAAATAATGAAAATGGCCGGTACAACCGGATATCCCCATGCTTTGTATGGACGGTGAGCATCGGGCATCTTGATGCGCAAAATTATTACGCCCAGAGCGGTAGCACCATAAAAGATAAAAACAGCAAAAATTATCATGTCGGTAAGCTGATCGAAAGTTCCTGACAGAACCAGCACCGAAGCCCATATTCCCTGCCACAAAAGTGAATTACCCGGAACATTGGATTTGTTCAATTTTCCGATTCCTGAAAAGAAAAGGCGCTCGCGCGACATGGCGTAATAGGGCCTGGAACCCGTGAGAATACTGGCATTGGTGCACCCAAGCGTTGTTATCAATATCAATATGGAGATAAACAAAACGCCTCCGGTTCCCCAAAAACTTCTGACTGCTTCAATGGCAGCAATCTGATTACCGGATGCGAATATTTGTTCGAGTTGTGGAATTGACAATAGAGTGAGATAGGTTATATTCACAAGCAGATAAATAAAGATCACCAAAAAGACTCCAATCACAATGCCTTTCGGGATGTTTTTGTTCGGGTTTTTAATCTCGCCTCCGATATACCCAACAGAAACCCATCCCTGATAGGCCCAGAATGCGCCAAGCATCGCCGTGAAAAAAGAGGAGATTGTTACGGTTCCATTCGTTAGTTCATCAGTGTTCAGGAAGTTATCGGGCAAAGAAGTAATGCTTTTCAAACCAAAGAAGACAATCACGAACAGACCGGTAAATACGAGCCACATAATGATTTTACTCACGCCGGCACCACTTTTTAAGCCTGTGATATTTAAAAATGTCAAAGTCAAAATCAGAAATATGGCTGTCAATTTCACACCAAAATCCTGAAAAGGTGAAAATACACCGCCAATCGTGAAATTTTGTAATGACTGAAAAACTTCCGGAATGTGAACGATGCTGTTCAACGATTGGGCAAAAACGTATGCCAATGATGAGATCGTAGCAGTCTGAATGACTGTAAAAAGCGACCAGCCATAGAGGAATGCAAAAAAACGATTGTATATTTTTTTAAAATACACGAAGTCACCACCGGTATCAGCGAGTAATCCGGCTACCTCGGCATTGCTTAACGCACCAAAAATGGTGATAATTCCTGCCACAATCCATGCCATGAGTATCCACACCGAAGAGTGAAGTTCAGCTGCCATCGGAGC
>CANNKD010000156.1 GCA_947505205.1 Bacteroidota bacterium
ACATTGTAAGGAATTCTTGTAAAGAATGGAATGGCAGTAATATTTGGAATATTAGCCACAACACCAGAAGTAGCTGTAACCTCAAGACTCTGAACAACCGCTTCGTAGCTTGCTGCAAAACCAACACCAGGAGGGCCATCAACAGGAGTAATGGCATCAGCAGCACCACCAGAAGTAGCGTAGCCTAAAACGTCATTATTACCAATCCAAAGGCTAAAGAAAGTTGGACTAATGCCGGGAATTTCATTCACAATGGCATTGCTGGCAGCACTCGCAAACCTGCCATAAAAAGGATTCATTGCGCCATAGCCGGGAACCAATAAATGGCCAACTTTTGCACCGGGAACGCCAATATTATTGAAAGGTCCGTTCGCTGATACCGGAGTCATCAAAGCTGCTCCGAGTTCTTGTTGTGTGGCATTTGGATTAGCCATTACTGGAGATAATCCTGTTTCGCCAAAACAATCTGTAGAATACCCCATTACCATTTTGGTAACCAAGGCTGCACCACGTGTACCAACACCATCTTCCGATTCAATGAAAGGAATTTTAAATTCGCCCGTACGACCAACGGTCTCGAGCTGTTTAGCTAAAATAGTTGCATAAGAATTCTGCTGACCAGATTTATACAAAGCTCCATCGCTATAACCGGCTGTGAGCGAGTTACCCATCGACATATATGTTGTAAAATCGGCAGCACCCTTTGAAGGGGTGAATTCGTTGAGTTCAGGTTGGCAAGCCCACATCCCTGCGAGCGCCAAGGCTATTATTGATATTTTTATTTTCATCTGAGTATTTATTTAAGGTTTAGAAATGATATGATACGCCAATACCAGGAATGTAGGCAGCTGATTTATAAGTACCTGCAAAATTTGCTGGCGCATAAGACTTTTCTGCTTTCATACCATTTACTTGCAGATAAGACAGGTCAATACTCAACTTTTCGGTTGGTTCGATCGAAAGACCAAGTGTGAAGCAAATGTTGTTTAAACTAACCGTTTCGGGAGTGAAATACATTTCGTCAGTTGGACTTGGATCATAATAACCACCGGCACGGAATGTAAGCATATCATTAAATTTATATTCCATTCCTATACGCGGAACAAGAACATTTTTAAAATTGCGAGGATTTTTTGAATTGAGAACACTGCCAGATTGTTCAAACTCGAATGAAAGCGTATCATAAACTCCCCACATTACATAACCTACTTCAAGTGTCAACAGAAGTTTTTCTGTCGTTTGATAGCTTACGCCAAAATCCAGGTTTGCTGGCATTGGTAATGTTGCCGAAAATTTATTCGTTGCTGGTACTAAACCGTGAATTGAACCTGGAACGGTAAAAGTTGCATCACCTCCTTCAACCTTAGCCATTACTTTTGAACGATAGTTCAAACCGATTGCTACGCCTTCGCAAGGAGTATAATAAGCGCCAAGGTTATATCCCATACTGGATGTTTTACCCTCAAGAACTGCACCTGTACCTGGACCATAATTTAATCCTTTGGCTAATTTTACGTCTCCGAAAGCATAAACAAAGCCTGCACCAATCCCAATCTGATCATTAACTTTAAATGATACTGTTGGTTGAACAAAGATTGCTTTCAAAGAAATGTTTTGGATCAGCAATTTACCAGCCCAATCATCATTCCATTTCGATGTGCTGCCATAAGGTGTATAAACACCAAGTCCCACTGTCCATCTATCAGCAATTCGTCCGGCACCATACAGATAAAATGGTGTACTCATTGGGTTTTCAGTTTCTGCCTGATAGTTGGATCCTGATTTCTCAAAGGTGATACGTGAAAGAATTCCACTGGCACCCACTGAGAAATCCATTTTGTCTTTCATCAATGCTAACGCACCCGGATTGTAGAAAATTGAGCTCGAGCCTAAGTTTAAGGCCGTACCTGTGAGACCCATGCCGGTATTTTTATTACCCTGCAATCTCACTTGATAACCACCCGCAAACACCGTAAATCCGGTTACTGCGAACAGCATAGAAAAAATAAACGATTTCGTCATAATTTTGTTTTTATTGGTTAAAAATCTGCGCAAGATAACAATATTTTTATTTACACAATTAAGTATTAAATGCTGATTAAATTTTTTAGTCTGACAATTTATCATATTTGATTCTATTTCAGTGCAAATTTGGCAGGAAAAGCACTATAACAACCAATCAATTTCTGATTTACCGGCACTTTTTAACAGGTTATTGGCTTTTGAAAAGTGTTGGCAGCCAAAAAATCCACGATTTGCAGACAAAGGGGAAGGATGCACTCCTTTCAGAATGAAGTGTTTGTTTGAATCAATCAATACAGCTTTTGCCTGTGCATAGTTTCCCCATAAAATAAAAACAACTTGCTGACATTGATCGGAGATAACTTTAATTGCAGCATCTGTAAACCGTTCCCAGCCTTTTCCCTGGTGTGATGCCGCCTGACCATCTCTAACCGTTAGTGTTGCATTTAACAAAAGCACTCCTTGCATAGCCCATTTCTCAAGATTACCAGATTGGGGCTTATCAATGCCTAAATCTGACTTTAACTCCTTAAAAATATTCACCAGACTTGGCGGCAGAGCAACACCATCCTGAACCGAAAAACACAAGCCATGCGCTTGCCCAGGTCCGTGGTATGGGTCTTGACCGATGATTACTACTTTCACCGTATCCAATGGTGTTAGGTTGAACGCCTTAAAAATATTTTTTCCAATTGGATAGATCATATACTTTTTCTTTTCCTCAACCAGAAAGGCCTTCAAATCACTAAAATATTGAGATTCAAACTCATGCGACAATGCCAGTCTCCAACTTGATTCAATCTCCGGGTTCACCTTTGTCATAATAGCTAAAATATTGATGTGTCAATGTACAATTACTATAGTTTTCTTGGTTTTTTCACCAAAAACCTTTTCCTTTGCATTTGAAAATGCATTAAAAATAAGTTAGTAAAATTATGAAAAAAATAGCTGTTCTCATCCTTGTCGTTTTGGCAAGCGGAATATTGATGATTTCTTGTAAATCATCTGCAAAATGCGCTGCTTACGGTGAAACCCAAAAGTTTCAGCGCGAAACAAAATACTAATACATAGTTTTATCCTTTTTTATCTCCTTTCGTCTGTTTTCTCCTAAAAGTTTGATATTTTTAGCGTGTGAAAAAATTATTTAATTCTTTTCTTTTTACGTTTATTCTACTCGGTCTTATCACTGTGAATGCCTATTCGCAAGTAAGTGATGATATTGACAGTGTTGAAAACATGATCATATACAGCAATGAGCATTTTGGGCAGGTAATTGCTCACAATTTAGGCATGGGAGTTGGATATCGGATCGGAAAAAACACCTCGGCATTTAACACCCGGATTTTTACAGCCGAAGTCGTTACCATGCGTTCCTGGAAGCAAATTAAAACCATTAATCCATACTATAGCAATTCGAAAAGATATGTTTACGGAAAGATGAACGAAGTCTTCAATTTAAGGGCAGGTATCGGATTTCGAAAACTATTGAACGATAAACCTTATTGGGGCGGAGTGGAATTACGGTGGATAACCGATGCCGGAGCTTCAATCGCATTTGAAAAACCATATTACATTTATGTGATAAAAATTGAACAAGGTGCCGGAGGCAATTATCTGTATAATATTGAAACAGAATTATTTGACCCAAATACATCTTGGGATGACATTTATGGTCGCGCTCCTTTTACCAAAGGATTAAATGAAATTAAATTGGTCCCCGGAATTTACTTAAGGTCGGGTTTTAGCTTTGAATTTGGAGAAATTAAAACCCGTATTAAAGCATTTGAAGCTGGCGGCATGGTTGAATTTTTTCCAGGTGGAGTCTCCATTATGGCAGATAATGGTGAACAACCTTTCTTTATTACCTTTTACCTTGCTTATTCGTTCGGACATAGGCTCAATAAATATTAGAACACCGAAAGCCTGATTCAGATTTCGATTTCGGCTAATTCTTTTTTTGAGGTGCTATGAAAAGTATTTCCACTTTCACTTTACTTTCAAGGTAAAATTTATTCGAATGGCAGAAGGTCTTTTTAGTTTAACCTCTACGAGGTATAAAATCTATCGGGTAACTTTTTGTTCTACAATACTTTATCCGCTACGCGGAATTCGCCGTAGGCGATAAAGTATTGTAAAACTACAAGATTAGATAAAAGGAGATTTTCCCCGTAGGGGATTAACAATTTCAATCGGACAACAAAGATAAAGCTTTATTCCCTCATCCTCAATAACTTGGCTAAATCTTATTTTGATGTGCCAGGCATAAGATTGGGAGATTCTAAAGAAGAAGAAGTCTTTATCTCTGTTACCGTTATTAGAAGTAATTAGCTTATGTATTTTACTGTTAATTGCTTCGACTAATGCATTAGTATCGCCATTGATAAAGTAATTTCGAATGATATCTTCATTAGATTCGACCATAGATTTGAAGCTCATCGTTTCATCAAAATCTTCAATACATCTTCCTCACTTTTTTGTGGCTTGGCTTTGCGTCCCCTGATCCCTTTTTAGGTGCTAAGTTAAGTCATTGTATAAAAGTAAAGCACTTCAAAAAAAGAATTAGCCGATATTTCCCTTATAAAAAAAGCCTTCCGAATTTCTCCGGAAGGCTTTTTTATTGAATTCATTATTGTGCCTTTATTCAATCGTAAGTCGTTGGGTAAATACTTTCTTGCCGTCGAGAAGTCTAACCAAATAAACGCCTTTCTTGAGCGTAGCTCTAAGGTCGTAACTCTTTTTTACTTCACCAACCATAGGCACAAAACTATCTTTAAAAACAGTATTTCCAAGTAGATTATAGACTTCAACCTGAACCATTTCCGAAGTATTTACATTAAATCCAAGATTTAATTCACCATTTGAAGGATTAGGATAAAGGCTAAACGACTGTCCTTTTGATTCGTTTATCGAAGTTGATACCGTGTTAAAATGTCTTGTCGCACTCCAATCAGTTGAATCGAGGCCTTGAATTGCTTTAACTCTCCAATAATAATCTTTCATATTCTCAAGCACAAACTGAGTTTGATAAAAGTTTGTGGCAGTGATATTTGTTTCAGATGCTGTAAAATCACTGTTCTTTGCAATTTCTATTAAATATTTCTCAGTTCCTTTGATTGCATCCCAAGTGTATCGTGGAACGAGAACTACATCAATGGCGTTATCAGCAGGACTGATCAGATTAACAGTGTTGATAGTAGTAAATTTGAAAGGAACTGACCAATCTGAAACATCGTCTGCATGTCGTGCATTCACGCGCCAAAAATAATCCTGTCCGAATAAAAGTCCATCAAACCTTTGTTCTCCATTACTCGATTCTCCATAAAGTGGATCTGTAAAAGAAGCATTGGTTGATAATTGAACACCGTATTTCACCACTCCGGTTAATAGGTCCCATTTTACAAGTGTATCTAAAGCAATACCAGCGGAATTATCAACCGGCTTATCTAAAGTTGGGCTTGCCACAACGAAAAATGATCTGGCTGGCGACCAATCTGAGGTATCTGTTTCATGACGGGCACGCATCCTAAAATAGTGAGATTGTCCAAAAAGTAAATTGCTGAACTTAAACTCAAGTATTGTTCCGGCAGCAACGTAACTTTTACGGTATGGACTATTAAAACCTTCACCCTGAAAAGCAATGAGAGTGCCGCTCCCACCAACGATATAACCTGTAGAAGCATCTAAAAGATGAATTCCATTTAAATCTTGGGTTGTACCACTTGCTGATGCTTTCCACTCTGAACCATTAAAATATAGCAATGTTCCGCCTTTACCAACAATATATCCATTGTTTTCGTCGATAAAACAAACATCATTTAAGTCCTTGGTCACTCCTGATGCTTGTTCATCCCACACAATACCATTCCAGAAATAGATACGACCAGCCTTGGAGGCACAATAAACCTTATTGATATCAACAGCCCAAACACCCACTAAATCACGTGTTGAAACGGTACCTGCGGTCCATGTTGTACCATCAAAATAAGAATACTTACCACTTTTTCCAACAGCCCAAATTCTTTGAGCAGTTAAACCATGAATTGCATAAAAATCAACTGTAACACCAGTTGTTTGGGTTCCCCATACTGTTCCATCAAAATGAAGCGCAGTTCCGGTATTACCTACAACATATCCATTATTCGAGCTTGTAAAAAACAAGCCATTCAAGGTAGTTGTAACCCCAGATGTCATTGATGTCCAAGTTGTTCCATCATACGATAAAATTGTTCCGTTTTCACCACAGGCCCAACCATTGATGGCATTTACAAAGAATACATCAGTTAGATTATTTGTAACGCCACTTTCAACAACATTCCAAGCATTGCCAAGTCGGTGCAAAATTAAACCACCATCTCCAACTGCCCATGCATTGTTTGCATCCAGAACAAACACATCTGTCAATTTTGTGCTTACTCCCGAACTTTCGGTGCGCCAGCTATAAGCTGTGTCAATTTGAATATCATAGTTTGTAACACCTGATAAAGTATTCCATTTAACCAGTGGATCAGGGTTTTGTGTCGATTGATTTGCAGGAGCAGTGATTGTCACTGTCGAAACAACCGTAAATGAGAATGCCTCAGACCAATCTGATATAGCAACGCCATCGTGTGCTCTGACACGCCAATAATACATCCCTTTAAACTGGAGGTTACTCATGCTAAGCGCCGTTACCTGAATATTCCAAAAACTGGTCGCATTTAAAAAATCTGATGCTGGAGCAATCTGAACATCGTAAGCAATCTCAGAACCATCACCAGTAACAGCATCCCAATCGAGTAATGCATTTGGCATTTGATTAACGGCTGCATTCTCAGGGCTTCGAAGTGTTGGTGTATAAATGCGCGTCTGTGTGAATGCGGTGAGGTTAAAGAGTAAAATGATGGATACGATTTGTAAAATATTTTTCATTGTATTCCGTTTTTTTTAATGACTTTGATTAATACACCAGAAATTTGACCATTCCTGTTTTCTCTGCACTTTCGACCCGAATAAGATAAGAGCCTGATTTGAGGTTCGTAACAGGAATCTGCAATTGATTCATCCCGAAATCTCTGGTTCCAACATTTTCCTGTTGAACCATTTTTCCGGTGAGATCAAATATGCTATAACTTACATTTTCAGAATTCGTCAAATTAAATTCAACAGTTGCAGAAGAAGAAACCGGATTAGGATAAATGGTTACATCCAACTTTTGTCTTTGTCCTGAGATTGGATTTTCGATTATTCCTACCTGTTGACGATATTGATTGCAACGGAATATACCTTTTCCAAATGTTGCTCCATAAATAATTCCTAAGTTATTTGTTCCAGGATAGTCCAAAATAGTTAACTCCGATCCATTAATCAATCGCACCGTATCTCCAATTTTGTTTATCAATTGTTGTTTGAGATCAAAAACCGGAACATTTCCAATACCTGTTTGATTCGTTTCCCAAACGGGATTAGCAGCTACAATATTTTCAGAAACAAATATCCCTTGTTCTGTTCCTAAAACCACGACATTAGAATGGTTCATCTCAATAACAGAGGCATAAACCGGCATTTTAGGTAGATTACCTTGTTTTGAAACAAATGTCGGGTTAGCTGACAAAGCGTCGGTACTCATCAGAACGTAATGATCGTTACCATAATTTGCCAATGTAATTACAACATTATTAGGGTTTTGTGGATCAACTGCCACTGAAGTAATTGCTTGTGTAATAGGATCAGATGTACCCGGAATAACCAATGAAATTTCTTTGGTTGCGATTATACATTCCGGACTATTAACATCTGCACGTGCTTTATCATAAGCCAATGCGATATTTGAAATACGGAACAGTTTCCCGTTTCGCATACCGACAAAAACATGATTAGCATCCGATGAATAGGCAAGTGATTGAGGAATTCCTGAGAAACCAACCGAAACATTAGCCAATTCAAACCATTCAGGAAGTTTGGCGAAATTCAGGAATTCCTTTGTCATCCACACATGGTTCGCAACTGCAATGAATAATTTGGTCGAAACAATATC
>CANNKD010000157.1 GCA_947505205.1 Bacteroidota bacterium
AAATCCGCATCAGCTGGGTGTGCTTCGACTCCGCTCAGCAACCATGCTTCGACTCCGCTCAGCATGACGAAACAACTTTATTGTTGCAAAAAGACAGAGAAGCCCGCAGCAATTGCCTTTCTGCCAGCGCGCAATGCCTTGCAAGGGCGATGGATTTTTGATGCACGAGTTGAAATGGAATGGATTACCTACGATCAGATCGCGTCGCTAAGTTACAAATCAGATGTTAATAGATGCAGATTACAAATCCGCATCAGCCCGGTGCATGAGGTTAATGGAATGGATGACAAATCCTCTTTTTTGGATACAGATTACAAATCCGAATCAGCGTGGGCGATGGATTATTGATGGAATTTGGAAATGGAATACAAATTCAATACTTAATGACCATCAAGTAAAGTGTAAGGTACTGATTATAAATGAGCGCCAGCGGTGGGATTCAGGGGCAGATACGGTTGTTTCATTTTTAGTATATTGTAATATCAATTACTTGTTATATTTTTTCAATTAATGTAGTTTTCACTAATTCATACGCTATTTGTGGGTTGTAGCTTTCACCATTTCTCAATAATAGTTTAATATCACCCAGGAAATCATCATCTTTCATTTTGGCTTCCATATTCAACAGAAACTCTTTTTGCGTGGGTACATTGCTGCCCACTACAAACTTCATATATTCACGATAGCAGCATAGTATTTGATCTATATTTAACTGCTTTTGAGCAATGGCCGTATATAAATCGAATAAATCACGACCTTTTCGACGTTGGTAAAGTGCCCTGAGTTTTGTACCCAATAATTCTTCCAGTTGATAGGTTGTAATCTGGCAACTGTCCGTAAACCACTGACTTTCTGTGGAAAAAGGGAATTTTGTAATACCAAGGACGCTAAAGTGTTCACGGCAATTTGTTTCTACTTTTAATCGTAATGGCATAACTGGCGCAAACTCCGACTCAAAGCGAAAAACCAAGGTATTGTTGTTTGCTTTTTGCTTTATAACCGGATTGCCTAAAAAAGCCAATATGTGTCTGATTCGATCAATTGTTTCTTTTATGGGTTCGGCTTTTATTTGAACTAAATCAATATCCTCTGAATAACGAGGCTGAGGTGAGAGGTACAATTTATGTAATGCTGTTCCGCCTCTGAATGCTATATGATTTGCAAGGAATTCATCTTTGAATATTTCTGTCAATGCCTTACATATAACCAGGTCTTGTTCTACCTGTTCGTTTGTTAGCCATGGCACGTTATTCGACCATTCTGTTATGTATGCTTGTGGAATCATTTATTTATTAGTCGTCAATTTCTATTTCTGTGTTAATAATTACCTTCCAACGCTCGTTAGATGAAAATCCATTTATTTTTGCTGAAGCTTTAAGTGGTGTTCGATAAAAAGTTACTTTCTTTTTTTGTAAAGCTTTATATAATGCATTTGATAACAATTCATTTTCCAAAATTTCTTCAAGAATATATCCAAGACGTTGCAATGCAGTAACTGGAACATATTCAAAAAGTTCGGTGCTAAACATTTCAGGCTTCATTGACTCAGCTAATTCATATAATACTGTTGAAACCCGATTTATACCGCCAACCTTTTTTTCGAATTGTATTAAATCGCAAGCAGTAAGGGCAGGATTGGAGACTTTAAGATAGCCGGTTTCTGTTTTCATCGATTCCAGAAGAGTTTCTGGAATATTCTTTTTACTAATGTAGTTTATTTTCAATCCTTTTTTTTGAGTTGTGCGTAAAGAAGGAAAATTTGTAACGACAAAAAATTCTTGCGGTTGCTGGTGGGAGGCTCCATAAAATCCGGCTGCATTAAGTAATGCCAAATAATATGGCCGCTCTATATTTTTCATTAAACCATCCAAAAATATCGCCGGAGGCAGGATGCCTTTTGAGGAATACTGCGGTGGAATAATGAGGTAATAGCTTTTATAAATGGAAATAATTCTACCTTTTGCCGACAAACGACTTAATGCTCTTTTTGCAGCAATTTCTGTATAGCCAGGTAGTTCTTCAGCCAGCAAATTTAATGAAAAAGCAAACCTTCCGCGCGATTGAAGGTTTTCTGTCCATTGACTTAATGTAATTTCTTCTTGCTTACCCATTGAAGTAAATTTTTGCCAAAGATACCATTATATGGTACTTTATGCAAATATTCTATTTCTTTTTTTAATGACTAATAAATCCACTCCTCCAAAGGAGGTTCTTCACGCAAGAAATCGATAAAAAATTAACGCTATTTTTGTCCAGCAAATTCACCACGTTTAAGGTAGCTTAGTTTGCGCCGGAATAGTGGCTCAGTTTAGTCCGGAATATTCAATGAGGCGCATGTTACTACGAATCGTACTCAATCTGTAATAGTGAGAGTCAATATGCTACGGAATAACACATCCCTCATTTAGGGAGTCAGCATATCGTGTATTAGTATTATTTCCGTCATCACTTGTATCTAATGTCGGATGATCCGACTTAATATTCTTTATATGTCGTGCAAATTTAATAAATCCGACATCATTAACAACTTATGTCGGATGAACAGACCTAAATTATGCTTCATGTCTAATAAAATCAATACATCCAGTTATTTCTGCACATATTGTAAAATGGGGATCATCAATTTTATGTTCAATTCTCATAAATCAGGTTATCAATTATCGGTATTGAATGAGCTTTTCAAGAGGCAAATACATTTCAAATGTACAAATATTCTATCATTGACTTTGTTGAGAATTTTGTAAAATAAGTGCTTTTAAAGGGTGATAGGTTGAGGTGAAGGTTGAAAGGTTGAAGGGTTGACCCGTCTGACAAAACCGTCAGCCGGGCAGGTGGGTTGATGGGTTGAAAACAGCTAACTTTATTGATCAGACACTGAGTTTATGAACAAACTTATATTTATAATTATTAACGTAAATGATTATAAATCAGCGCCAGGTGGGCATTACAGACCATCTTGGTTCAGGCACTACTTTTGCATCAGATACGTCTGTCAGGCGCATTGACATTGAAGCTAATGGCGTTGAACATCTCGCGCATGCGGCTACGGTTTTAAAGGATGCTTGTCATCTTCGGCAAGAGCAATGCTTTCGGCAGATAAGGATACGCTATGTTACAAATCTACATTAGATAGAATACAAATCTGTATCAGCTGTTTTTCTGTCCTTTTGGAAGGCAAAAGGACGAAAACCTTTTGACCAGCCAAATCGCCACCGCTCTCTTTCAAAACGGCGTAAATCCTGGCAAAGTGGTGGTTTTCTGCGAAAACCAAACATTCCCGACTGTGTCGGGATGCCTTTGCCGGATTTACAGCCATTTTGAAATTCACCGGCCCGTCTGCCCGATGCCTGGTCGGGCCTGCGCGCCGCTTCGTAAGATGATTTTTCGTTTGAAAAAAGGTTTTTCATATTAGCTGAAAAGTTTAAGGGTTGACCCGTCTGACAAAACCGTCAGACGGGCAGGATGGTTGATGCCTTTCTACTAAGCTCAGTTTATTACATCTGTTCAATAAAATCGGTTTGTATCATTGGTGTCATTTCATCTTAGTAAAAATATATATCGAAAAGCCTATTATTATCGTCAATAATACTATCTTTGCTAATAATAATCGTCATTATGAACACAAAGAAACAAATTATCTATCCCAAGCATCAGGAGATTCTTGCTGCCATGGGAGAGCAGTTTATTCTTGCACGGAAAAGAAGAAGCCTTACTTTGGTACAGGTTGCTGAACGAGCCGGCATTCACAGGGAAACGCTTAGAAAAGTAGAAAAGGGTGATGCAAGCGTAGCTCTAGGCTCATACTTTAATGTGCTGAGAGTTTTGAATCTGGAGAAAGATTTTCTGAAACTTGCCGCCGACGATGAATTTGGCAAGAAACTACAGGATTTAAACTTGTTAAACAAATAAGATGGGTACAGGAAATCTGGATATTTGGGTGTATGCTGACTGGTTAGAGCTAAAAGGACCTAAGTGTGTTGGGGTTTTAACTGTCCAACAAGCCAAAGGTAAAAAAGCGTTCAGTTTTGAATATGATAAAAACTGGCTTTTACGGTCGGAAAAGCTTCTGCTTGATCCTGATATACAGTGGTTTTCCGGCATGCAGTACCCTTCCGGAAAAGAAAACTTTGGAGTAATTATGGATTCAATGCCTGATACCTGGGGAAGAACCTTAATGCGAAGAAAAGCCTCGCAAAAAGCCATGCAGGAAGGAAAGTCCATCCCAAACCTATACGAAACAGATTACCTGCTTGGCGTTTATGACGAAAGCCGGATGGGAGCCTTACGCTTTAAAACAGATCCGGAAGGACCATTTCTGGACCATAACCCTCATTATCCAACTCCACCCTGGGCCAAGGTTAAAGAACTGCAATATAGTGCCAAAGAATTCGAAATTTCGGATGACATCAGTACAACCAGCCAATGGCTTGATTTGCTGATAGCACCCGGATCATCCCTGGGAGGTGCAAGACCTAAGGCTAATATAATGGATGATACAGGGCATCCGTGGATTGCAAAGTTCCCTTCAAAAAAAGATGGTTTCGATAAAGCTGCGTGGGAATATGTGGCTTATTGTCTGGCAATAAAAAGCGGAATCACGATGACTTCGTGTAAGATAGAAAAAATAGCAGGATCGTATCATACTTTTTTCACTAAACGGTTTGATCGAATTGGCGGAGAGCGGATTCATTTTGCCTCAGCAATGACCATGACCGGTTTTGTTGAAGAAATGCTCAGAGACCGATCTGCCAGTTACCTTGATATAGCTGAGTTTGTCCAGTATTCGTGCAGTCATGTAAAAGAAAACCTACACCAACTGTGGCGGAGAATCGTTTTTAATATTGCCATTTCGAACACAGATGATCATCTGCGTAACCATGGATTTATCATCCATCAAAACGGCTGGATTTTATCACCAGCCTTTGACCTGAACCCTTCAGTTGATAAATCCGGACTGGCACTGAATATCGATATGGACAACAATGCCCTTGATTTTGAATTAGCCAGAAGCGTTGGCGAATACTTTCAGCTTACGTCAAAAGAAATGGATATGATTCTTAATGAGGTTATTACAACTGTAAAAGACTGGAAGAAAATTGCACTAAAGGTTGGCATTTCCAACAATGAAATGGATTATATGGAAAGTGCATTTAAATGGAAGTTGTAAGTGTAATACCGATTGATTCGCGATTCGCGAATCGCGAATTAGAATATTTCATTCGTAAAATTATTTCCATTTTACGCAATGTTGTATTCAATTTTTAGCACCTCAAAATAATATTCTACCATAATTTTGCAATAAATTGCTCTGAAAGTGCAGTAAATACATACCTTTGCAGAATCAACAACGTTCTTTAACAAAGAAAAGCATTACTGTTTCATAAATATATGAAAATGAGTATATTGGGGTGAGATGGATAGAACCTCTTTCTCCGCTGAAAATCGGCGACCATTGGTCGCTTTTTTTTATTGAATTTTATGCGAGGAGAGATGGCAGAGTGGTTGAACGCGGCGGTCTCGAAAACCGTTGTCCGCTTTCCGCGGACCGGGGGTTCGAATCCCCCTCTCTCCGCGTTTTAGCAGGAAAACAAAGGAAAACCACCGAAAATGACACATTTTCGGTGGTTTTTTGCATTTTCGGGGGTATTAAAGTGCATAAAAGTGCATAATACCTGGTGGACTAATTGGTGGACTTGGAGAAAAAAGTTTTAGTCCTCCTATATAGGTTCTTATTCATTGATTTGCAGTTCTTTGCGTAGCATGTTATTGCTCTAATAAATCTACATTGTTTAACATTAAAACTAACAATTATACCAATCCTAAAGTAAACGTGATTAGACAAAAACTATTAATGCTGAACGATAAACTTGTGTGTGGTACTGGTATTTCGTGAAGTAATGGTGAGGAAATATACCCCATTTGTTAATTCAGCAGTCGAAATTTTCAATTCATCTGAACCACATCTATTAAGTGTCCTGTTAATAAACTGCATATTAAACCTATCTGTGATTACGATGTTGTAATTATCTGACACTTCTTCATTTAATTGAATAGTAATTGACTGGTTAGCAGGATTTGGAAATACAACCGGAGCAGCAGCAGGATCAACAATCGTAAAGTAACCATCGCTTTCATCGGAAAGACTGCTCTCGGTACTCGAAATTCTCATCTTATATAAAATACCGGCAGGATAGGTTCCATTGTTTGGAATTGTCCAGATAATTGTAGAACCTGAAACGGAGGCATACAACGGTATTATATCCGGAGCACCGGCATAATTTACAAGGTCAATATTTATATTTTCGGCAATATTGTCATCCCAAGAAATAAAGTAACTATTCCCTTTTGTCCAGGTTTCACCTCCATTGGGCTGTTGAATATCAATATATCCTCCGGGAATATAATCCAATATCGCAAAAGGATTCTCACTCATTCCAACTTTTGTGGCATCAACATGGCTGCGTATAGTGATCCAGTAATCACTTGCTTCGTTTATTGCCGGAATCGTCCAAACATATGTTGAACCGGATACATTTGTTGCAATGGACACTTCCGTGGCGTCTGAAGTTCTCTCATAGTAAATATCTACTGTTCCCGGAATGTCATCAATCCAAGAAATCAGGTGTGATTCACCTCTTATCCATGTAATACCGGAAACATTTGGTTGCAATAAATCAATATTATTCCAGGAATAGGAATCCGATATCGTAAACGCGTCACTAATTCCTTCTGTATTTTGATATTTGACTTTGATTTTATAGATTCCTGTTGGGTAAGTATTAATTGGTATTGACCATACCCAGGTTGAGCCTGAAGCACCGGATTTAATTGTAGCTATTTCATCGCCTCCTACATTACAAAGGATGATGTCAACTTCATTGTTTGGAACATTATCCAACCAGGAAATTAAATAGGATGAACCTCTGAGCCATTCAAGTCCTGAAGATGGGTTTAGCAGCATGATGTTTGTTTGGGCAGAAGTATTTGAAATCTCAAACTCATAATCACTTAAGTCTATAACACTATTGTCTGTTGTGCTGGTAATCATGATCTTGTAATGTGTTCCTGGAAATGTAGCCGGATTGATTGTCCATGCAACTGTTGAGCCCTCAACAGACGCAAAAAGTGTTTCCGTTGTAACCGGAGAACCATAATTTACCAATTCAATTTTTACAGGCAACGCAAGGTTATCTGTCCATGAAAGCAAGTAGGAATTTCCTGTAACCCAACGAATCCCTGCAACATTTGGCTGAATAACCGCGATCTCATAAGTATTGGAAGCAGCATCAATTCTGAATTCAAAATCACTTGAATCATAGATTCCGGGATCACTGAGGCTAGTTATTTTGATTTTAAAATGATTTCCAATTGGCTGGTTATCGGGTATATGCCAATTGAAAGTGCTTCCTGTTTCTGATGCGGAAATTAGAGTAGCATTTCCAGTTGTGACATTGTATAATTCAATTTTGACAGCTCCAACATTATCTGTCCAGGAAATAATATTATCAGAGTCCAAAGTCCATAGGATACCCGGAATATTAGGAACGGATACATGGACTGACTGAGTCACAATTGAAAAATAATCATCACACCAGTCATAAATCATCCAATTATTCGCACTGGCAATTCCAACCTGATAGGTTGCCCCTATCAATTGATCAGCGGGTATGTGCCAGTCCCATGAATTAATTCCATCAGGAATGTTTGAGCCAATTAATGTAAAATTCACCATATCAGTGGTTGTATAAATATTTACCGGCCATGGAACATTATCCGTCCACGTAATTGAATAAGTTTCTCCTCTGACCAGTATCGATCCAGGTGTAGCAACATCTAGAGTCTGAGGAGCAATCGTAAAATCAGCATCACTAATATCTGTGGAAGCATCACCACTATCCGTAATTTTTATTCTGTAATTGGAACCCGATGGTATGCTGCCATGAATTGTCCAATTGTATGGACTGCTGACTCCTGTGGCAATTGTTCCATAAAGATGGGAACCACTGGCA
>CANNKD010000158.1 GCA_947505205.1 Bacteroidota bacterium
AATCAGTACAAATTTACATTTTTTCTGACAGGCTGCGGTTGCCTTGCTTCTGGCTTTACAAATTACTTTAAATTTGCCTTTTTCAGTAAAATAATAATCAAACAAATTTCTGTAATCATGGAAGCGAATAAAAGTGCAACTGATATTTTGAAAACCGCAATTTTGCTCGAACGGCGTGGTAAAGCGTTCTATACACAAGTTGCCCGTCAAAGCGAAAGTAAATCGGCAAAACGTATTTTCGAAATGATGGCTGAAGAGGAAGAAGCGCATATTGAGTTTTTATCAGCGCAATATAAAAACTATGAAAAAAATCACAGTTTTTTAAATGTCGAAGATCATCACAATGTTGATGATACAGTTGCAGTTATGATTTTATCTGAACAAATCAAAAAAGAAATCTCTGCAGCAAGTTTTGAAGCAGCAGCAATTTCGGCTGCCATCGATTTTGAGAATAAGGCTATCGAAATTTATTCGAACCGAGCTGCCGAATCAACGGATGAAAACGAAAAAGCCCTTTACAAAATGCTTGCTGACTGGGAAAAGGGTCATCATCGATTGCTTCACACACTCAACGAAGATTTAAAAGAGCAGATATGGAACGATAATAATTTCTGGCCTTTTTAAGTTTTAAAACGAAAAAAAATATCAATAATGGAAAATAATAATCTTGGTTTCGATTCATTGGCAGTTCATGCCGGTGGAATTGAGGACGCATTGGGAAGTGCTGTCTCACCGATATATCAAACATCGACTTTCAAATTTGAAAACGCCGACCACGGAGCCCGTTGCTTTTCGGGTGAACAGGAAGGTTTCATTTATACTAGGATAAGTAATCCGACTATAAAAGAATTAGAAAATGCGGTGGCTGCATTGGAACATGGTTATGGTGGAATTGCTACAGGATCGGGTATGGGAGCTGTAAATACGGTTTATATGGCAACGCTTGGACAAGGAAAACACATGATCGGACATCATTCATTGTATGGCCCATCCAGAAGTGTTATTGAAGGCCTTTATACCAAATTTGGAATAACTTCATCTTTTGTTGACGCAACAAATGTTGAAAATGTTATCAATGCCATTCGCCCCGAAACAAGCCTTATTTTTCTGGAAACACCGGCAAATCCTTCAGTTGAAATTACTGATATTCAAGCGATTGTTGAAATTGCACACAAGCATAATATCCCTGTTTGTGTTGATAATACATTTTGTAGTCCATACCTCCAAAACCCTCTCGATTTAGGTGCTGATATTGTTGTCCATTCAATGACAAAGTTTATCAACGGCCACGCAGATGTGGTAGCCGGTATGATCGTTACAAAAACTAAAAAATATTACGATCTGCTTCGTCCTGTGATGATTATCATGGGTTGCAATATGGATCCTCACCAGGCCTGGCTTACCCGTCGTGGCTTGAAAACACTTGGTATTCGTATCGATCGTGCACAGGAAAATTCTATTAAAGTCGCAGATTTCCTCGAAAATCACCCGAAAGTAGAATGGGTTTTATATCCCGGATTAGCATCTCATCCACAATACGAATTGGCAAAAAGACAGATGCGTGGACCTGGTGCTATGATTAGTTTTGAATTGAAAGGCGGTATCGATGCAGGAAAAATAATGATGAATAATGTTAAACTGGCCTTATTGGCTGTTTCTCTTGGTGGAATCGAAACATTAATTCAACATCCAGCAAGTATGACACATTCAAAATTGTCGAAAGATGCCAAAATTGCTGCTGGAATTACTGATGGATTGGTTCGCTTATCTGTTGGTATTGAGAATGTTGAAGATATCATCGCTGATTTAGACCAGGCTTTGGGAATGGTGTAAACAAGCAATTTTAAACCAATTTTTCATTTTCAAATTCATCAAGTAAAGCCACTTTTATCTTTCAACAGGAATAATATTTCAGGCATGTATTTCTGTGAGAATTAAGAGTGCAGAATTAACTATTTTCGTTGCATGAAATCAATACAAAGCTATTTCATCAAAAGGTTTTTATTTGCCGCATTAATTATTTCTCCATATCTTATTCAAGCTCAAAAAGTTGCAGTTGTATTAAGTGGAGGTGGAGCCAAAGGATTAAGTCATGTGGGTGTTTTAAAAGCCTTGGAAGAAAATCATATTCCCATTGATTATATAGTTGGAAATTCGATCGGTGCGCTGGTTGGTGCTATGTACGCGATTGGTTATTCGCCGGAAGAAATCGAAGAATTTGTACAGAGTAAGGAATTTATCGAATGGGTGAGCGGAAACATTGACCAGCATTCCTATTATTCAATTATTAGCGATCCCAATGCCTCCTGGGTGAGTATGCCTTTTTCAATAAAACAGACCTTTCAATCGCGCTTGCCTTCCAGTGTTGTGTCACCTCATCTGATGGATTTTGCAGTGATGAATCTATTTTCCTCGGCCAGTGCAGCGGCAAATTACAATTTCGATCATTTGTTTGTCCCTTTTCGATGTGTGGCAGCTGATATTGATTCGACAAAACTTATAGTATTGAAATCAGGGCAGTTAGGCGCCTCTGTGCGAGCTTCAACTACTTTTCCTTTTTATATTAGTCCGATAAGAATTGATAATCGTTTGCTTTTCGACGGTGGTATGTATAATAATTTCCCAACAGATATTGCAGAATCTGAATTTAAACCAGATTTTATTATCGGAAGCAAAGCAGCAGGCAATTATCCGCCATCTGAAGAATCTGATATTGTTTCACAGGTTCAAAATATGTTGATGCGAAAATCGGATTTCAATATTTCCATAGGAAAAGGCTTGGTAATCGAATCAAAATTGGGAAGAACCGGTGTGCTTGATTTTAGCAAAATTGAAACATATATCGATAGCGGTTATTCAGCAGCCATGGAACAGATGGAAACATTAAAATTGCTTATTCAAAATCGTTCGGTGCCCGACTCAATCAATGCAGCCCGTGACAGATTTAAAGCTCATTGTCGGCCGCTTACTTTCGATACAATCGTTATAAAAGGCGTGAATTCACATCAGGCCCGAAATATTCGTTCACGTCTTAATCATCATAATAAATTGCTTTCAATCAATGAGATAACGGAAAATTATATGGCTTTGCTTATGGATGATAAGTTTAGTAATATTTATCCGCAAATGTATTTTGATACGATAAAACAAGATTTTGAACTTCATCTTGACATTACAATGGCGGATAAATTTATGGCTCAATTTGGCGGAAATATTTCATCATCAGGATCGAATGAAGCATTTATCGCATTGAAATATAGATTTTTACAAAATATGGGTGGTCAATTTGGAGTTAATGGATATTATGGAAGGTTTTACTCTTCATTTCAGGCAAACGCTCTGTTTGAGTTGACTGGCAGTATGCCAATTTATATTGATTTCACCGGTAATTTGGCTCGTAAAGATTATTTCAGCAATACTAATTATTTTTTTGAAGATCCTACTCCCGCATTCTTAATGAATGATGAGCGATTTATAGACGTAAACATTGGTCATATTGTTAAAAAATATAATAAAATAGCTGTTGGAATAGGTTATGCGGGTCGAAATTTTGATTATTACCAATCAAATAGTTTTACCAGAAACGATACTGCAGATCAAACAGATTTCAGTTTTGTAATTCCACATTTTGTTTATGAATATAACTCATTGAATCGTAAGCAGTTTGCCAATAAAGGAATGAGATTGATGTTTAGTGCAAAGTACTTTAATGGTAATGAAATCAATATCCCTGGCACTTTTGGTAATTCAAACGATACGCTTAATAATCATCACAGCTTTTTTCAATTAAAATTTCTCTACGACAACTATTTTGCCCACGTAAACAGGCTTCATTTTGGCTTTTTGCTGGATATTGTTGCTTCAAACCAGGAACTGTTAATGAACACTACCAGCACAGTACTTTCTTCGCCCGTTTTTGTTCCAATACCTGAAATGCAGTCCATGTATCTCGATCGTTACCGGGCATTTTGTTACGCTGGCGGCGGCTTAAAAACCATATTTGATTTATTTAAAAATATGGATTTACGCGCCGAAATTTACATTTTTCAACCTTATCAACGTATTGTAGATCAAGGAGTTGACACAAAACCTACTTTAGGACCAACTTTTTCCGATCCCTCATTCACGCTTTCAGGTCGATTTGTTTATCGCACACCTATCGGCCCCGTTAGCTTAAGTTTTAATTATTTTGATCGAAGCGGTGACAAATATGCTATCATGTTTAATTTTGGTTATCTGATATTCAATCGATCAATGTTTGACTAAATTCTACAGCGAATTCTAGTGCAACGCATTCCCGTTAAACACTTATTTCAGAACGATTTCGAAAATATATTGTCAAGCCGATATAATTTCTATTTTTGCAAGCTAAACATGAATAATCCCTATCAGATTGTTATTGAAAAAAATCACAATCAGATAATTACTAAACACATTTTGTAAGATAATGGAAAACTTAAATCCTCAACAACCTGAAAATCAGGTTAGCGCTCTAACCGAGACAAAATCGGAAAATGAAATTATTCAAGCTTCCGAAACAGTAGAAGCAAACGTTACTATTGATGAAACAAATCCAATTACTGAAACACAGCTCATTTCAGAAATTGAAAAAATCCAAATTATTGCCGCTGTGCAATCAACCAGATTACCGGTTATTGAAGCTGATGCTGAAATAGTCGAAAATACGATTCAAGTAACAAAAAAAGAAGTTGTTGAAATCGTTAAGCAAGTCGAAATCATTGAATCCATACCTCAAGTATTGGAAATTCATGATGCCGACCACGACATAGAAGAAGAAGAACTCGAAGACGATTATTCGGGTATGAACAAGCTTCAACTGGTCGAATTGCTCGAAGAAACAGTTCAGGATAAGGATGTTGCGAAGATTAAGGCGAAAATAGCTGCAATCAAAGTGTTTTTTCTGAAGTTGAATAAAGAAGATATTGAAGCTGAATTAGAACACTTTATTAGTGATGGAGGTGATAAAGATTCATACGCACATGTTGATGATCCACTCGAAATCCGTTTTAAATCAGCATTTAACATATATAAGGAAAACAAAGGTCATCATAATGAACTGCTTGAGAAGCAAAAGATTGAAAATCTAAAGCTCAAAACAGCGATACTTGATGAGTTAAGACATTTAATTTCGTCGGAAGAAACATTGAAAAAGACTTACGATGAGTTTAAAATCTTACAGGATAAATGGAAAGAAATAGGTCAGGTTCCTGTTAGTGAAATTTCAAATCTTTGGAATTCGTATCATTTTTTGGTTGAAAAGTTTTTTGATAAAGTAAAAATCAACCGTGAATTACGCGATCTTGATTTGAGGAAAAACCTTGAAGCCAAGATTGAGCTTTGTGAAAAATCTGAAGAATTGTTGCTTGAGACTTCGGTGATTAAATCGTTCAAGCTTTTACAGAAATACCACGAAGACTGGAAAGAAATAGGACCGGTTCCACAGGATAAAAAAGATGAAGTTTGGGATCGATTCAAAATCGCCACTGATAAAATAAATGTAATTCGCCGCGAACATTATATGTCCATTCACGACGAACAAATGAATCACTTTCAGGCAAAACTTGCTTTGTGTGAAAAAGCCGAGGAGTTGGTTAGCGAAAACGTTGAAGGATTAAACGCCTGGCAACAAAAGTCGAATGAAATAGGCGATTTATTTAAAATATGGAAGTCGATTGGTCAGGCACCAAAAAAGCAAAATGATGAAGTTTGGACACGCTTCAAAGCTGCCATGGATGTTTTCTTTGAAAATAAGAAGGATTATTTTGGTAAATTGAAAGAAGTTCAACTCGAAAATTATAACCAGAAAATTGATCTTTGTGTTCAGGCTGAGTCACTTAAAGATAGTACTGAATGGCGTAATTCGACTGAACTCATTAAAAAATTACAGGAAGATTGGAAAGCGATCGGACCCGTTCCACGTCGTAATTCAGATAAAATCTGGAAACGATTTAGAGCTGCCTGTGATGAGTTTTTCAAGAAGAAAGCCGATCATTTTGATGGTATGCGTGGCCGTGAAGACGAAAACTTTCAGAAAAAAGAAGAATTAATTAAACAAATTGAAGGTTTTGAAGTTACAAAAGACAGAACAACTAACCTCAATTCGTTGAAGGCTTTCCAACGTACCTGGATGGAAATTGGACATGTGCCAATAAAAGTTAAGGATCAATTGCAAGTTACTTACCGAAAGGCGATAGATGCACTTTTCGATAAGATGAAATTAACTGAAAAAGAGTTTAATGCCGGTGAGTATCGTTCACGTTTTGATAATCATCGTCCTGATAATGAAGGTGGTAGTGATCCTATGCGTCGTGAGCGCGGTGCCTTGAGCCAGCAGATTCAGAAATTAAGAGAAGAGATCGCGTTGTGGGAAAATAACATCGGTTTCTTTGCAAATAGCAAACAAGCTTCTATTATGAAAGCCGAGTATGAAAAGAAAATCAATACCGCTAAAGAAGATTTGAAACTTTTGGAAAACAAGCAAAAAGCGCTGAAAGAATAATACAGTATGCAATTAAAAAACGGCTCCTTGATTCAAAGAGCCGTTTTTTTTTGTCAATTTCTCTCAATTTTAAAGCTTAAACCAGGTCGCCTCCAATAGATTAGATCTTTTTCCACATTTGTCAACAGACTTTTTTAAAATTAAATCTTTTTCTTTAATCAAAATTGAATATTGTCCGGGTTCGGCACCGCAGTTAATCTCATTATTTGATCCGATGAAAGTGATTGAATTTCCAGTAACGATGAAATGACCTTCAAGTGGCATTTTCTTTTCAACAGATGGAAAATCAAGTAAATAGCTATCTTTTTTTAAGGTAAGCATGGAGCCATTTGCCGTACTTACCCAGGTTCCTTCATACAAAGCCAAAGCTTCAGATTTACGCTGATTTGTTTTTGATTCGTTTTCAATGGGTTTTTCAATCTCCGGGTTTGGTTTTGTGACATCTATCTCACTTATTCTTGGCGCTGATTTGCGGTCATTTTTAATGTAAAAATAACTGATTGACAGTGAAATAGCAGCAAGAACGAATATTGATAACCCAACAATAAGAATGGTTCGCAAAATTCCGCTATTTTTACTTTTTCCAGTAGAAGTTGTTTTACGTCTGTTTACCATAAAAATAATTTTGCCGTGAAATTACGAATAATCAAAATGAAAATTATATGGACTATTTATTATTTATTAAAATAATGAAATTTAGGTCTTTATGCAATATATTTATTTTTTTCAATGAAAAGAAGTGCGTAAAGTCCCATTTATAAAATTAATAAATTGTAAAAAAAATAAATAATTGACCAACATTGCGGCACTCTCCTTACTTTTGTAAACTAACTCATTCATATATTCCTAAATTAGATGCAGCAGGAAACTATTTTAATTCTAGATTTTGGTTCGCAATACACACAATTAATTGCCCGACGTGTTCGCGAATTGAATGTGTATTGTGAAATTCATCCATTCAACAAATTTCCTGAAATTCAATCAAATATAAAAGGCGTAATACTATCGGGCAGCCCATTTTCAGTTCGGGACGCAAATGCACCTACACCCGATTTAAGTAAAATACGAAAAAAAATTCCACTCTTGGGCGTTTGCTATGGAGCGCAATTTTTGGCCCATTCAAGTGGTGGAAAGGTTGAGCCTTCGAAAATTCGGGAATATGGCCGTGCAAACCTTGGATTCGTTAAAAGTGAATCAAATTTGCTGTCTGGAATAACGATCGGTTCGCAGGTTTGGATGTCACATGGCGATACAATTTTAGATTTACCATCTGATTTTGAGATTATTGCATCGACGAATGATGTTCGTGTTGGTGGTTTTGAAGTTAGCAATGAGCAAACATTCGGCATACAATTTCATCCTGAGGTGT
>CANNKD010000159.1 GCA_947505205.1 Bacteroidota bacterium
CCCAATGCGATACGTTTTTTGTTATCATCGAAATCGAGGATAACAACTTTGATTTTTTGATCAAGCGCCACGATTTCTTCCGGATGATTGATGCGTCCCCATGAGAGGTCGGTGATGTGAATCAATCCGTCAACGCCACCAAGGTCGATGAATACACCATAAGAAGTAATGTTTTTAACTGTTCCTTCAAGAACCTGACCTTTTTCAAGTTTGCTGATGATTTCAGCTTTTTGATGTTCGAGTTCGTCTTCGATAAGCGCTTTATGCGAAACAACCACGTTCTTGTATTCCTGATTGATTTTAACAACCTTGAATTCCATGGTTTTGTCAACATAAATATCGTAATCGCGGATAGGTTTTACATCGATTTGTGAACCTGGTAAGAAAGCTTCAATACCAAACACATCAACGATCAAGCCACCTTTGGTGCGGCATTTAACATATCCATTGATAACTTCTTCTTTTTCAAATGCTTCATTCACGCGATCCCATGAACGAAGGATACGGGCTTTTTTGTGTGATAACTCAAGCTGGCCACTAACGCCTTCCTGATTTTCAACATACACTTCAACTTTGTCGCCAATTTTGAGGTTTGGATTGTAGCGGAATTCTGATAAAGCGATAACACCGTCTGATTTGAATCCAATGTTAACGATTACTTCACGACTGTTCTTGCCAACAACAATACCATCGATCACTTCGTGATCACCGATTGAACTGAGTGTTTTGTCGTACAATTCTTCGAGCTTGCTACGGTCAGATTTTGAATATTTCTCACCTTTTTTCTCAATAGCATCCCAATCGAAATTGGCCAAGTCAACAACATTGGGCTTTACTTTTACAGGAGCTGCAATAACTTCTTCAACAACTGCTTCTTCAATAATTGCTTCTTCAACAACTGCTGCTTCAATAATTTCTTCAACAACTGCTTCAGGTTCAGCTACAACGGCTGCTTCTGTGGTTTCTTCAACTACTTCAGCAACTTCATTTGCTTCATCAGTTGCATCAACTTGTGGGGTTTCTTCAACCTGACCTTCGTTGATGATTTCTTCGTTTTCTGTCATTCTTTTAAAAAATTTGTACCCGATCTACTTTTCCGGACGTTTCGAACAGGGATTGTTAAACATGATTTATCGGTTTTAAGGTGCTGATCGAAAAAACTTGCGATCAACTCCGGAAAGGCCTTAAAATGAGGGTGCAAAGGTATAAAAATATCTTATATAAATGAGTCTGATTGAAAGAAAAAAATGAAATATAAAAACCATCTATAAATCTTAACGCTAAAATGCAGTCTGATAACGACTTTTTATGGAATTTACCTACCTTTGCACCCTCAAATTCTATTCATTAATATCTTTACAAATGGCTCTTAACTGCGGCATCATTGGGCTCACCAACACCGGAAAGACTACGATATTTAACTGTATCTCAAATACAAAAGCGGAGGCTTCGAGTTTTGCCTTCAGCGCTACCAAATCGAATATCGGCATGTGTGAAGTGCCCGACAAACGGCTTTGGGAGATCGATAAACTGATAAAATCGGTTAAGGTTGTGCCAGCAACCGTTGAAATTGTCGATGTTCCCGGACTTGCTAAAGGTGCAAGTCATGGCGAAGGCGTTGGTAATAAATTTTTGGCCGATATCCAGCAAATGGATGCGATCATACATGTATTACGCTGTTTCGATGATCCAAATCTGGCTCACATGGAAGGTTCTATTGATCCGGTTAGAGACCGTGAAATTGTGGATTTGGAATTGCAGGTGCGCGATTTGGATTTGATTGCGCGTAAAATTCAGCGAACCGAAAAACTTATTAGAACAGGTGATAAAGATGCTAAAAAAGCATTGGAAATCTTGAATGTTTACCTTCAACACATGGAAAACTTTGGCAATGCACGCAACGCACCGGTGGCAGAAGAGGATCGTAAGTATATAGCAGATTTACAGTTACTTACAGCTAAACCCGTTATTTATGTTTGTAATGTTGATGATGCCTCTGCAATCAAGGGAAATAAATATACTGAAAAAGTATTTAAATCGATGGCAGACGAAGATGCTGAAATTTTGGTTATCGCCGGAAAATTAGAAGCTGAAATTGCTGAATTGGACGACAAGGATGACCGTGAAGTGTTTCTGGCAGATGCCGGCCTGACTGAACCTGGTGTTAATAAATTGCTGATGTCAGCCTATAAAATTCTGGATTTAATGTCGTTTTTCACTGCTGGTCCAAAGGAAGTAAAAGCATGGACAATACATAAAGGTATGGCCGGGCCACAGGCGGCAGGTGTGATTCACTCCGATATTGAACGTGGTTACATTCGTGCAGAAGTGATGAAATACAACGATTTTATGCAATACAAATCAGAACAAGGCGTTAAAGATGCCGGAAAATTTAAAATCGAAGGTAAAAATTACATTGTTGAAGATGGAGATATTCTTCATTTCAGATTTAACGTTTAATCCTTCATATTTACCTTACGGAAAACCCTTAAAATCAAAATAAATGAAAAAATTAAACCTCATTATGTTTTCAATGCTGATGTTTGCAATAACGAGTTGCAACGAGACTTCGAATGAAAAGAAGGCAGAAAATGCCGGAAATCCTTTTTTTACGGAATACACAACGCCGTTTCAGGTTCCGCCATTCGATAAAGTCGATACTTCGCATTATTTCCCTGCTTTTATTGAAGGCATGAAGTTGCATCAAGCTGAAATTGAAGCTATTGCCACTAATTCGGATGAACCAACTTTTGAAAATACCATTTTGGCGTTTGATAAATCCGGTAAGTTTTTAACCAGAGTGAGCAAGGTTTTCTTTAATCTGAATGAATCGACCACGAATGATAAAATGCAGGAACTGGCTTTGAAACTTTCGCCGCTGATGTCGAAACACGGAGATGATATTTCGATGAATCCCAAACTGTTTGCACGAATTCAGAAAGTGTATGACAAACGCAATGAATCGGGTTTGGATGCTCAGCAAATAAGGGCAGTTGAGAAATATTATGAAGATTTCGTCCGTCAGGGTGCAAATTTATCAGCAGAAAAGCAAGATCAATTGCGTAAAATAAACGAGCAATTATCCACTTTGTCAATCAATTTCGGACAAAATCTGCTCGAAGAAACCAATAAAAACTTCCTTTTAATTATTGATAATCAGAAAGATTTGGACGGATTGCCTGAATCGGTGATTACAGCAGCTGCAGAAACTGCCAAAGCAACCGGAAACGAAGGGAAATGGGTTTTCACACTTTCGAAACCAAGCTGGATTCCTTTTCTGCAATATGACAAGAACCGTGAACTCCGTGAAAAAATTTACCGTGGATATTTCACTCGTGGCAACAACGACAACAACAACGACAATAAAAAGATATTGGCTGAAATGGTGAAATTACGTGCCGAACGTTCAAAATTATTAGGTTTTGAAAATTATGCTTCTTATGTTATTTCCGAAAACATGGCCAAAACCACCGCGAATGTGGACGCTTTTCTTGACAAACTAATGAAAGCTGCCTTGCCGGTTGCTAAATCAGAATTAGCTGAAATGCAGAAGATTGCGGACGGCGAAGGAGCAAATTTTAAATTACAATCGTGGGATTGGTGGTATTATGCCGAAAAGTTACGCAAAGCGAAATATAACCTCGATGAAAGCGAACTCAGACCATATTTCAGCCTGGATAATGTGCGTGACGGTATGTTTGCTGTTGCCAATAAATTATATGGCATCACTTTTACAAAGCTGACAAACCTGCCGGTTTATCAGAAAGAGGTTGAAACATTCGAGGTAAAAGAAGCCGATGGCTCGCATCTCGGCATATTGTATTTCGATTATTTTCCACGCGATTCGAAAAGTGGCGGCGCCTGGTGCACCGATTTTCAATCGTCCGGTTGGGAAAATGGTAAAAAAGTTGACCCAATTGTTTCTATCGTTTGCAACTTTACACCTCCAACAGCTGATGCTCCTTCTTTGTTAAATTGGGATGAAACTTTAACGCTTTTCCACGAATTTGGGCATGGTTTACATGGTTTGTTCACCACCGGAAAATACAACCGCACTGCTGGTGTCGTGCCTACGGATTATGTTGAGTTACCTTCACAGGTGATGGAAAACTGGGCTGGCGAACCGGAAGTTTTACGTATGTATGCCAAACACTATAAAACAGGCGAAGCAATTCCGGAAGCTTTGATTACGAAAATCAAAAACTCCGGTATGTTTAATCAGGGATTTGAGACAGTTGAATATGTGGCTGCTTCCATTCTTGATCTTGATTATCACAAGCTTAGATCGGTTGATAACCTTGATGTACTTGCCTTTGAAAAAGCATCTATGGATTCGATTGGTTTGATAAACGAAATTATTCCCCGTTACCGTTCAACCTATTTTGCGCATATTTTTGATGGTGGTTATGGCGCTGGTTACTATGTTTATATCTGGGCCGCTGTGTTAGATGCCGATGCATTCGATTACTTTAAAAAATCGGGTGATTTATTCAATCCGGCGATTGCAGCTGATTTCAGAAAATATTGTCTTTCTGAATGTGGCGAAGATGAAGGTATGGCACAATATGTGAAATTCCGCAAACAGGAACCATCTCAAGAGCCTTTGTTGGAGCGAAGAGGACTCAAATAGTTATTAGAAATAACGATTCAAATCGTCCTTCTGATCAGTGAATGATTGGAAGGACGATTTTTTTATTCCTGAAGGGTTTATAAAAGTGGCAATGTCAGGATGATTTCGGATCCGCAAGGCAGATTCTTTTCGACCGAGATAGTTCCGC
Source organism: Bacteroidota bacterium (assembly GCA_947505205.1). Classification (GTDB taxonomy): domain Bacteria; phylum Bacteroidota; class Bacteroidia; order Bacteroidales; family F082; genus CAJBPB01. The sequence continues at coordinate 4,779 of CANNKD010000159.1, forward strand.
TTTGCGCATCCATAACCAATTTAGCATAGTAAAGACTGAGGCCTGTATTTGAGTCAATATGGTGTTTCACATTACTGAATGGTTTAAAAAGTTGTTGCAAAGCATAATCTGAAAAGCCTGTTCCCTGGTCTTTTATTGAACAAATAAACTGATTGTTCTTCATCTCAGCTGTTATAAAAATATCTGATCCGATATCTGAAAATCGGATTGCATTTTCAAGAATATATGAAAGGGTATTCCCCATTTTTACTTGATCCGTCAAGACCCGAATATCCTCATTAAAACAAGCCATATTAATGGAAATATCCTTTGTTTTTGCCAATTCTGACATTTTCGAAATGACTTCATGAAGTATTTCAATAATATTGTTAACCTTCAGATTGAGAGCATCCTTTCCCATCGTTCGCATAGCTGAGATATCCAGTGCTTTATATGAAAATTTTTCAAGTCGCTTGGCCGATAAATCGAGCATTTGAAGAAATTGACCGACTTCCTCGGGGAGGTCAAAATCCTGAATAATTGACAATCCCCCAAGTATTCCATTCAGCGGAGTCCTAATTTCATGGTTAAGCAGTTTAAGAAATTCGGTTTTCACGTGATCAAGTTCTTCGAGCTCTTTTTTTGCAGCCAACAATTCTGCGGTACGCTCAGCCACTTCATTTTCCAGCCATTTATTCATTTCAGCCAATAATACCCTACTGCGTTTTAGTTGCAGATGTGTTTTCACTCTGGCTAACAATTCATTTGCTTCAAAGGGCTTTGTGACATAATCCTGGGCGCCAAGTTCAAAGCCTTTGACTATGGATTCGCCGTCAGTTTTTGCAGTAAGGAATATCACCGGAATATCACTGTATCTTTCTATCTTCCTGATTTCTTCGCAGACTTCAAAGCCAGATATCTCGGGCATCATGATGTCAAGAAGAACAAGATCAAAGTTGTTTTCCCTGACCCATTGAATGGCCTGTCTGCCATTTGTTGCAAATTCAACGTTATAGCCCAAAGGACGGAGGATGCTACCCAAAACCTGAATGTTTTTCGGGACATCGTCCACAATCAGGATCGTAAAGTCGGAATAGTTAAAGTCTATCATAGCTGTTACCTTTATTATCAAACACTGCTAATTCCCAAATTCTTTTTAAATCCTTTTATCATACTCAATATCAGGTCAACGTCAAAGTATTGAATAGCTTCGTTCAATTGATTTCCATAGCAAATGAAATGTTCAAGATTGTGTTCAGTTCCGAATGAAATTAACTGACTGGCAAAGATAGAAACATCATTCATGCGTTGTTGATTTAGAAGTTTTTCCCAACCTGGTAAGAGGATTCGTTCTATTTCGGGTAATAATGGTCTAAGCTCAGTAACCTGAGTATCTTTAAGTATCAAGGAAGATTCAGGTTCATTTTTTTCAAGTTCAGTGTAGCTAAGGAATTGTTTTAGTATGTCAATAAGCGTTTCGACCTGAAATGGTTTAAGAAGCATCTGATCGAATTCATAATCTATATATTTCCAATGAATATCGTCCATCACAGAGGCTGTAGTTGCAACTACTTTTGTTTTTTTCAGAGTTTCGTCTGATCTAATCACTTTTATCAACTCAATTCCATCCATTACCGGCATTTTAATATCGGTGATCACAAGATCTGGATGAAATTCTTTTAGTTTTTGAAGCCCCTCCAGTCCGTTATTAGCTGTCATGCATTTCAATCCAAATTCTCCTAAAGTTTCAACCAGAAGTTTTCGATTATCGGCAATATCATCGATAACAAGTACCATAGCCTCCTTAAATTGCAGGTTCATTAATTTTGGTTCTGCCTTTTTAACGGATGAGAAAGAAACATCGTTTTTAATTCCATCAAATCGAACCTTGAAAATACTTCCTTTTCCAAGCTCACTGGTAACACTGATTTCACCATCCATTAAATGAACAAGTTTCTGCGATATGGTCAGTCCAAGGCCGGTTCCTCCGTATTTTTTTGTGCTTTGTCCTTCCTGTTGGGTGAATGAAGCAAAGATTAATTCAATTGATTCTGGATTTATTCCGATTCCGGTATCTTCAACTTCAATGATTAGTTCTGAACCATTTGTATTTTCGTTTTGCAATTTACTAACTTTATGAAGATTAGAGATTCGCAAGGTAATTGAGCCTTTTTCGGTAAACTTAATAGCATTGCTTACCAGATTAATTAATATCTGACGTAAGCGGGTTTCGTCTATAAATACAAGATTTCCTGCTTCAGTGTTCAACAAAATATGATATTGTAATCCTTTTTCATTTACTTTAAGTGAGAATATGCTTTCCATTTCAACAGCAAACTGTTCAAGATTAAAGTATTCGTACTCAAGCTTCAGCTTCCCAGCCTCGATTTTTGAGAAATCAAGTATATCATTGATTAAAGAAAGTAAACTGCGGCTACTGTATTTTATTGAATTCAGATAGCCAAGGTATTCGTTATCTTTAACTTTTCGAAGTAACAAGTCAGAAAAACCGATGATTGCATTCATTGGGGTTCGTATCTCATGACTTATATTTGCCAGAAACTCACTTTTTGCCTGGTTTGCTGAATCAGCCTGTTCCTTCGCGATCATAAGCTCGGCTGTTCTCGTTGAGACTCGCTCCTCAAGTTCCGCATTAATTTTTAATAATTCTGTTGTCAGACGATTGTTTTCGCGTTCTAATTGACATGCATCGAGGGCCTGTTTGATGATAGAATTCAATTCAATGATATCCCATGGCTTCGGAATATACCTGTAAATTTTTCCTTCGTTGATTGCGCCTTTGATTGAATCAACATCAGCATAAGCTGTTGAAAGAATACGTTTAGGTTCGGGTTTAATCTCGATTGCCTTGATTAAAAAGTCAACTCCACTCATTCCGGGCATTCGCTGATCGGTAATGATTAAATCAACCTCCTGATCTCTGAGAATTTGTAATCCTTCATCTCCGGATAATGCCGTAAGTACGTTATATTCTCTTCGGAAAATATTTTTGAAGAGCCTCAGATTTGACTCTTCATCATCAACATATAGCAGGGTTTCCATTGTGTCATTCATAATTTCTC
>CANNKD010000160.1 GCA_947505205.1 Bacteroidota bacterium
ATTGCCACTAAAAAACAGAATATTATCTTTATGATCATAAACATAAATTTTCTTATTATGCCACAACAGATAAAACGCCTGGTCATTGCATTTGCGATTATTATCGTTCTTTTTCTGATACTGCAACAAGTTTTACGACCTGCTTCGTTTGGTAAAACCGGTCACTATCGATTTTTGGCGATAGGCGAAAATGAAATGAAAGAGATAAATTATGCAGGATCTCAAAGTTGCATCAAATGCCATGAAGAAATCAATAGCGACAAAGCATCTGGGTATCATGCTAAACTCAAATGTGAGATGTGTCATGGACCATCGTTAAAACACGTTCGTTTTGCCGAACAATTTGCTGATAGCGAGTTACCGGATTCACTTTTATTAAGTAAGCCAGGCGAAAGGAAAGACTGTTTGGTGTGTCATCAGATTAATGCTGCACGCATAAAAATAGTATTTGATACAATAGATAATTCAGTTATCAAACAAATCGATAACCTGAAACATAATCCTATTAACAAAAAAACCAAAGAAGCTTTAAACTGTATTGATTGTCATTATCCTCATCAACCATGAAAAAAGAAAAATCAAATATCTCGAGGAGAGATTTCTTTAAATCCGGAACATTTATCATTGGCGGGTTAGCTGTCACTTCTGTTTTTACGCCATTTAACGGTATTTTATTTGCAACAGAAGCTCCTAAAGGCAAGGGAAAATGGTATGGAATCGGGATCGACATTAGTAAATGTATCGGCTGTGGAAAATGCGCAAAGTCGTGTAAACTCGAAAATAATGTACCGCAGGAACCATTTTATTTCCGTTCGTGGGTTGAGCAATACACGATCAAAAACGATGGATCTGTCGTTGTGGAATCTCCAAACGGTGGCATTGATGGCTTTACGCAATCTGTACCCGATGAAGAAATCTTTAAATCATTTTTCGTTCCAAAGATGTGCAATCACTGCGCCAAATCGCCTTGCACTCAGGTTTGCCCTGTAGGCGCAACATTTGAAACCGATGAAGGCATCGTTTTAGTTGACGAGAAATATTGTATTGGATGCAGATATTGCGTACAAGCATGCCCTTATGGCTGCAGGTATATTCATCCCGAAAAAGGTACAGTTGACAAATGTACTCTTTGTGTTCATCGGTTGGATAAGGATTTACAACCTGCCTGTTTCGATAACTGCCCAACAGAAGCCAGAATATTTGGAGATTTAAACGATCCAAAAAGCAATATTAATTACTTCCTAAAGAACCACACCTGTATGGTCATTAAACCACATTTAAATACAGCTTCGAAATTATTTTATAACGCATTAAGTCCAGAGGTTAGATAATATGGAAAATCACATTCAGAATCTGCATGAAGTCCTTTCGCAAGTGGAGGGATATGTTTATCCAAATGAAATAGAACTAAACTGGAGTGTACTAATCGTACTCTATCCCTATATTACCGGCTTGGTTGCAGGAGCCTTTATCCTGGCCTCGCTTGAGCGGATATTTAAGGTTCATATTCTAAAACCAACTTATGGCATTGCTTTGCTCACTGCCTTATCGTTTATGCTGGTTGCTACTTTGCCACTTGTAAGCCATTTGGGCAGACCTGAAAGAGCTTATGAGATCATGATTACACCGCATTTAAGCTCTGCCATGGCGATATTCGGATTTGTTTATCTGTGGTATTTACTGGTTGTATTATTACTCGAGATTTGGTTCGACTACCGCCGTGATATGGTCATTTGGGCCAGCCAATCGACAGGATTTAAAAAATCGCTTTACAAAGCACTTTCTCTATGGACAACAGATATCTCTCCAAAAGCCATTGCTCTCGACGATAAAATGGGTTATATCGTAACACTTATCGGGGTTCCATCAGCATTTTTATTACATGGATATGTTGGTTTCATTTTTGGTTCAATCAAGGCAAACCCTTGGTGGTCAACAGTATTGATGCCGGTTATTTTTCTATTTTCCGCAATTGTTTCAGGTATCGCATTGGTAATGATGATCTATATAGTTTTATCAAAAATCAGAAAGATCAAGATCGACATGAATTGTTTAGATACGATAGCTTCTTACCTGTTTTATATTTTGGTGATTGATTTTGTACTTGAAGGTCTGGATCAGATTCACCGTATTTATGAGGCTGAAGAATCGTTTGAAGTATTACACAAGTTGGTATTTGGGAAACTATTCTATACCCTCTTTATTTTTCAGGGATTGATTGGAACCATTATTCCTTTGGTAACATTAGCAACCTTTCAATTTTACAAGCCAAAGGAAAATATTCGAAAACCTATCTATTTGATTACAGCTATTTTGGTTCTAATTGGCGTATTTTTCATGCGTTGGAACGTAGTGGTTGGAGGACAATTATTCTCAAAAAGTTTCTATGGATATACAAGTTTTAAAATCGGATTAATTGGTACTGAAGGGTATTTAATGGCTGCTGTTTGGCTTATAGTTCCATTTTTGATTTTGGGATTCTTATTATGGCTACTGCCACCATGGAAAAAGGCTGATTCTGAACCGGAAATTAGTGAGGTTTGATTTTCTGATACTTTCATTAAATCACATACGATTTAAAAGAAAAATTATATAAAATTCGTTCTTTCAGCGTGCCAACATCCTGAAACTGAGCTATAAATCAGCTTCAATGGTTTGCTGTGTGTTGTTTTTTACTAACTAAATAACTTACAGGATTTATGACAAAGCCCGATGAATCAAAAGGAGAGGATTTAAAAAATATCCTAAATCGTTTAGATCTTTTAGAAAAGCGAATAGAAGAATTAGAAGCTAATCCCGTTGAGAGGAAATCACATCCGGCCACTGAGGCATTATCAGACAGTTTTGAAAGTCCCAAATTTAAAGATGTCGATATTTCTGTCAGTGCACCATTCGAAAGCAATTTAGGCGAATATGGATTAGCCTGGCTTGGTAACATCGTCTTGTTTTTTGCGATTGCATTTTTGTGGCAGTATTTTAACGATGCCGGAAAGCCATTGGTATCTGCTATCGTTGGCATCACAAGTGTAGCTGGTGTATTTACTATGTCATACTATTTCAAAAAAAACTTCTCTTTCCTTTCATATATGTTCAATCTATTCGGCTTTATATTGCTGTTTTATATCACGATAAGATTGCATTATTTTACCGAAAAGCCATTGTTGGCCAATCAATTCAATGCTACAATACTGGTATTACTAATCATTAGTTTCCAACTTTATAAGTCAATCGACAAGAAATCTCAAATTTTAGGAGGACTGGCTTTCATTTTTGCCATAATCACCGCCTTTGCAGCTAAAAATACACATACATTTTTTCTCATTTCTATCGCTACCACAGGTGTAGTGTTATTTGCATTCTGGAAGCATAATTGGTGGAAAGCGATGAATTATTACTTAATTATCAGCTTTTTCATTTATCTGATATGGATATTGAAAAATCCTGTTTCACTTATTAAAACACCCGACGATTTATCTTATCATTTTGCGTTCACATATCTTTCCATTATTACAGGCCTTTATTCACTGGTTGTTTTCAGAAAACCTGATAAGAAATTTCCTGACGGAACGATTCTCTCAACCATATTGCTTGCAGGATTATCGTATGCATTTTTAATCCTGGCTTTGATTGTAAAACATTTTCCACATTCATTTGTACCATTTTTTATCAGCATTTCCATTTATTGTCTTGTTTACTCGGTAATACTCAAATTAAAATCACCCTGGAAATATTCGCCTTCACTGTATGCTTTGTTTGGATTTGTTTCAATAAGCGTCTCAATATTTGGTATTTATCATTTTCCTGATGCGTTTTTAATGCTCATTATTCAAAGTTTATTGGTTCTGGGATTAGCTCTTTGGTATCGGTCGCAGTTTATTACGCTGATGAATACCTTTTTGCTGTTGTCATTGGTAATGGCTTATTATAAAATATCGGGGACATTACAAGTTGTTAATTTTTCGATACCATTGGTCGCATTTTTATCTGCACGAACCATCAAATGGCAAAAAGAACGCTTGAACATCAAGACCGATTTCATCAGAAATATATATTTATTTATACTGTTTTTTACCTTATTGATTGCAACATATAAAGGCTTACCAAAGCAATATATAACCATTTCATGGCTTTGTATTTCGGGGGTTTATTTCGCTTTGAGCATCCTAATCAAAAGTATCAAGTATCGCTGGATGGCTATGGCAAATTTATTAGTCGCGGCATTTTATTTATTTTTGTTTGATTTAGCTAAAATAGATCTGATATACAGAGTGTTGGCATTTCTTGCGTTCGCTGTTATTTCAATTATCTTTTCGACTTATTATGTGAGGAAACTCAAACATAAAGATGGTGATACCGATAATCTGGAGACTGACAAGATCGTTGAAAACGAAAATAGTCAGTAAACTTTAGTATTTTAAGGTAAAATCAAATTATCAATCTAACGAGATTAGATCAATGTTTTAACGTTGATCCAATCTCGTTTTCTTTATGAATGATATTTCAATTATTTAGTAAAACCGCCATATAGTTCAACCAAAATTCCTACTTTTGCCGTTCATTATTAAAAATTAATTAACATGAGAATATTGACAATTGCCATTGTATCACTCTTTTTGTTAGCCGGTTGCGGACAAAGTGGAACCAAAGTGAGTTACAATGTTGACCCGAATAACCGAGAAGTGTCAGTGAAAGAAGTTTTACAGGCAAGTTCATACACTTACTTATTGGTAAGCGAAAAAAACAGTGATTTCTGGATCGCCGTTTCACGCATGGAAGCTCAGGCTGGAGATGTTTTTTATTTCAATAAATCAATGGAAATGAACAACTTCACAAGCAAAGACCTGAACCGCACTTTTGATAAAGTATTGTTTATCGATAACATTAGTAATGCGCCCATTCCTGCCGTTTCGGAGCAAGCGACTGCTGTTCAGCAACCTCACGAAAACATCAAACCTGTTCTTTCTAAAAAAGAAGTAACAGTTGAAACACTTGCCGGCACAATCAGCATCAAGGAATTGTATCAAAACCGTGCTAAATATGAAAATCAGGTGGTGAAAGTTGTTGGCGAAGTAACAAAATTCAACACCGGAATCATGAAAAAGAACTGGGCACATATCCAGGACGGAACAGAATCTGAAGGTAATTTCGATTTAACCGTTACCACACTTGATATTGTTCCCATTGGTGAAAAAGTAGTTTTTGAAGGTAAAATTTCCTTGAAAAAAGATTTTGGAGCCGGTTATTTCTATGAAGTGATTTTGGAAGACGCAACAGCTACCAAAGCAAAATAATTTGATCAGAGATATTGCTCTAAAATACTGAATAAGTCAGTATTACCAAGGAAAATAAGAGAGTATATTGGAATTAGCTTCAATATGCTCTCTTATTTTTTTGACACTTTTATTTTGGTATTCCTGTTATAAAGCGCTGAATAAACTTCGGCGAATCTTACTTTATTAACGACAAGCCCTGAAGAGCACTCGTATCATTTGGTTTCATAAAAAGCACTTTCTGAAACATGATTTTCGCTTCGCGCAACTTCCCCAGATAAAATTCTGTCCAGGCAACCATGATGGCTGTGTCGTAATCAAAAGGATACTGATTGAGTGTTACGTTAAAATATTTCAGGGCAGCACTGTAATCCAAACGATTATAACAGATCAATCCCATCCGGTAATTTACGGTGGTAATCGTCGGATTGGTTTTCAGAATCTCAAGATACTGAGCCTCTACCTGTGACCAGTTACCTAAAGCAGTAGCTGCATTCACGAAACCTAATCTCGCTTCAACCGATAAAGGACGTAACTGAATGCTTTTTTGATAGAAATTACATGCTTCGGCGTATTGCAAAGTTGAATAGCTCAGCCAGCCCATCCGAAGGTTCATCTCATAATTATCTTCCCGGTAAACATCCTTCATGGCTTTGATAGCCTCCGAATAATTTCCATAATTTTCTGCTGTGTATGACAATTCAAATGCCTTTAATTGGGTTTCAAATTCCTGCGAATGTGCTGATATTGTAAGCCATAGCAAACAAATTGTGATCATTTTTTTTAAAATATCCATTTTATACCTCCGATTATTGAATATGAATAGTTAGATGTTGTTTGTTGAATTAAATTATCTGATGTAGATGTATATGTATAATAATATGTATCAGCTTGTTGCATTCTAAATCGCAGCTGACACCGCAAATGTTTTGATACCGAAACAATGAGCGTAGGTTCAAGACTAAAACGAATCAATTCGGGATTATTATAGACGATATAACTGTATTGATCATTGAAATTTTCAATATTGCCAAATAAAAATGCTACATCCAACCAAAATGGGCTGAAAAGTTTCATGCCAATTATTTCCTTCGCTATTATATTTGTTTGCTTTGCATCATGAACCGCAACTATTTCTGCTGAAAAATACAAATCAGGATTGCCAAATGGTTGATAATAAGCTCCTATTGAAAATTGTTGTGTTTTTTTTTCGTTCAGCTGCGAAAAACAGGCACCCGCTTTGGCTGTAACTTTTCCAAAAACATACTGCGCATTGAGAGAAATTGTCCAGTCGATGTTTACTGATGTATCTTGATTAAATACGACCTTTTGTAAACTGGTATTGTACATTGCGACTGAATCAAGTTCTGTGATAAAATACGCCGTATCACTTACGGAAAAGTTTTCCAAACTTGCCGTCGTTTTTGTTTGAGAGATTCCAATAAGTTGTCCTCCCAAAATACATGTCAGTCGATCGGAAAACGACCAACGCAACTGTGAATACAGCGATTTTTGCTCAATATCATGTTTAAATTCTTCCATTTTTTGAGTAGTATCAACCGTATAATAATAGGCTGATCCCCAGTCAAATTCGGCTGTCGAATCGCGAAGCAGACTATTTTCAATGAAAGCAAAGCGATCTGTAACTCTTGTATTAATCGACTGAATTCCAATATAATACATGATATTAGGTTTGAATTGGATAAAACCACCCACATCAAACAGATTACTATTATCATAACGGCGCTGTTGGCCATACAATCCTTCCTGACCAGTCAATTCATTAAAACCAATATTATCCATTTCATTCCTGAAAATCATCCCACCATCGCCATGAACAGAAGTAAATCTAAATCCTTCGTGAATTGGAACATATTGTTTCGCCGTTGAGTGTGAACGTGTAAATAAAAAGCCAGCCTCAGTATTACAGCCGTTTTCGAGTAGCGATCCGATCAAATAAGACTGAGAATAACCATTATACTCATTGAATGTCAATGCTTTACCAAAATGTTTATGAGCCAAAGAAAAATCTCTTTGTTCATAATTACCCTTAGCCAATCTCAATCTTAAATAATAATAATCCAATCCGGATTTTATCGCTTCGTTTCCGGTTTTATTCAAATTTTTCCAATCCTTACGATTGTACTGATCAAATGTCAAACTGTCGATATATCGATAATCCATACTTTGCGAAAACAATTCCGGCATAATCAACAACACACCAAGCACCAAAGAAATCTGCAGTTTATACAACACGTTCAAGGACTATTTGTTGGGTTCCGTTCGAAATATTAAATCTTGAAAGTTGATTTTTTGTGAATTCTAAGGTGTATTTTTTACTTGTCCTTAATTTTCCAAACACCTTGAAATTAACTACTGAATTCATTTTAACAAT
>CANNKD010000161.1 GCA_947505205.1 Bacteroidota bacterium
ATGGCAATTATTTTCTTTTCAGTAGCCGAAACATCAAGATCGGCCGGAAATTGGATTGCTACGGTAATTCTGTTTTTATTGTCGGTGGTAACAATATTAGTTAACAGCATTGCACTTTCGGCAATAATATTCCGGATTTTCGAATGGGGCATCACACCAAACAGGTTAGCCGTTTTGGGAAGTAATATTTTATTTTTATTGAACTTACTTTTCGCAGCAACGAAACTCTTCAAAACCTTAAAAAACAAATGTGAGATCGTTGAAGTTGAAAATTCAATCTCCAGGTTTCTTCCATATTATGCTTTGTGGACGATTATTGTAACTTTTATATTCCCGCTGCTATTTTGGTTTAAATAATTGATAATAAGATAAATAAAAATATTTCTAATGCCAAAAATTATTGCCCTTGTGGCACACGATAACCGAAAAAAAGACCTGCTCGATTGGGTTTCGCATAACCTGAAAAAGCTGAATGAACACATTTTTTATGCCACCGGAACCACGGGGAAAATGGTGTCGGAAGTATTGGATCATGTAACTTGCCTTAAATCAGGGCCATTGGGTGGCGACCAACAATTAGGTAGCCTTATTGCAGAGGGAAAAATCGATTATCTGATTTTCTTTTGGGATCCGATGACCAACCAGCCTCACGATGTGGATGTAAAAGCCTTGCTTCGGCTGTCGGTGCTGTACAATATCCCAACGGCAAGCAACCGATCGACAGCCGATTTTCTGATCACTTCGCGCCTTTTCAACAACCGTGATTATAAGCCGCTTTTGAAAGATTATACCATTTATCTAAATCGGGATGTAGAGATTAAACCTCAAGATATTTAGTTAATCTTAAGAAACTTACCGTATTTAGGTGCGTCACCATTTGAGGTGCTCTTGTAAAAATAAATTCCATTTTTCCATTGCGAAACATCCAATTCAAAGAATTTTAAGTTTTCGGCGAGTTTTTCCTTCATGATGATTTTTCCCTGACCATCATAAAATGTTAGTTCCAGAGGATTGGTGTTTTCTGATGTAAGTAATTCAATATGAAGTATATTCTTTACGGGATTTGGATAGTTTAATACAATAGATTGTTCAATCTTGTCTTCCGGTGATTCCGAAACATCCACTAAACCAAAAACAAATGTTTTAAAAATTATTCCACGATCTCCTGTCACCAATCCCCGGTTTTCACTAAAGAAATCGATTGTAAATGGTGTGGAAGTACAAGGAAAATCCATGGATTCCCATGTTTCGCCGCAGTCTGTAGTTTTAATAATCGCAATATCTTCACCTACTGCCAACACATATCCGGTTTGGTTTGACGGGAAATCAATATCCTGAAATAAGACAGAGTTACCTAATGGAGTTTGCACACGATACCAATTATTTCCACCATCAATTGTTTTAAGGATTGTGTTATTATTACCTGCAATAAAACCGGTATCACTATTTAGAAAATGGATTCTATTTGGATAAAAATCAAAATCTAATGTATCAATTAACCATGTTTCCCCTTGATCTGTTGTTCGCAGAAGGAATCTGTTATCAAGGAAATAAGGCCCCACAGCGAAACCAACCGAATCGGAGACAAATTCAATTTCAGAAACTGAACCATTCATGTATTCAGAAAATTTGATTGTCCAACTTTCACCACCATCGGCTGATTTATAGATATAAGGTTCATATTCACACCCAATAAATCCCACAGAGTCTTTTATAAAATGAATATAATTCAGGTAATTATAATTGGTTTCGAAGGGGAATATTTCCCAACTATTTCCACCATCAGTGGTTTTGCTAACCTCATATTCTCCAAAAAATGACCGACCTAAAGCATATCCAAATTCCGGACTGAGAAAATCTAATGATACAAAATCACCTGAATTCAGAATTCCGCTCCACGAGTTTCCCCCATCTGTCGATTTTGACAGACTACCTTCCGGAACTCCACCTCCATAACCGGTTACGGCGATAAAAACTGTACTGTCATCAACAATCTGCGCATCATTTATTGTGGCCGCATGAACAGCAGCATAATTGGTTCGTTCCCAATTCTCTCCCCAGTCATTGCTTTTTATAACCTGGCCATGTGTTCCAACACAAAACCCAATTCCCTCATCCGAAAAACCCAAATCATTGAGTATCCAATATGTATAGGGCATCGTACACTCCTCCCAAGTGGCACCACAATCTAAAGTTCGGAGTATTTTATTATCATACGAACTACGTGGACCAACCGCATAACCGATTTCATCATTAAAAAAATACAATCTTGAAACTTCTATATAATAATCAGCATTTACTACTGACCATGTAATGCCGCCATCCGTTGTTTTCAAAATGAAATAATCGTAAGAGCCTGGATTTAAAACTACACCTGCAATAAAACCAATTTCTTTGGTAAGAAATAGGATGGAATTAATTTCAAAATTTTCTATGGCCGGAAAAATCTCAACTTGCTCCCAGGATTCACCCGAGTTAACAGTTTGAAAGTAATATGAATGATGAGTGTTTCCATAAAATCCGATAGAATCATTGATAAAATGAATGCATTTTGGGTTATAGGTTCCTACCATGGTGGTGTCCCAGGTCACGCCTCCATCCGTGGTGCGAAGAATAGCATTTTCTTTTGAAATAAAGCCATGCTGCTCATCATGGAAATACACATCTAATAATTCTTCAGTACCAGATGGCAAAATATTCTGCCAAGTGAATCCTCCATCACTGGTTTTAAGTAGCGTTGACTTGGTTCCACCTATGAAGCCAATGTTGGAATCAATAAAACTAATCGCATTTAGGGTAACGCCTCTCGAAATGCCGCCGGGTCTGTATTGTATTTCCCAATTCACGCCAAAATCATTGGTGGTAAGCACCGAAGCGCCGGTTCCAACAGCAAGCATTCGATTTGTTCCGGGAATATTTACAATCTCGTTAAGATCACTCTCGATTGGTTTGGGTGAAATTCTGATCCATTCATCCGTTTGTGCCAAATTCTGACTATTAATCAGGATAATCAGTAAATAGGTGAATATTAAATGTTTCATTTGTTGGTTTTTTTGCTTATAAAAGTAAGCATTATTCATAAGTCATTACAAGTCAAATGGATCTCATTTTTTAATAATTTGGAAGCTAAACCCATGATCTGGATTAATTGCCAATATTTAAGGATTATACCATTTGTCTAAATCGCGATGATGAACAGTTAACCTGATTATCAATTTAGTGTAATCAAATAGAAAATTACAAAATATCAGGATAATATTCTATAAATAGTGAAATATCTGGTCTTTGATTTCAATTATAAGTCACAATCTTATAAACTATTTCCTTATCAAAATGAATTGCCTGAAAACAGCTAATTTAGCTGCCTAAAAGACTTCAGGAATGGAAAAATTAGCAAATCAGATAAACCAACTTGCTGAACAATACAGCAACTACACTGCAGAAAATCTTTCGCGCTTAATAAAACATAAATCTCTGAGTACCAAAGAGAAAGAAGTAGTTTTGGAACTCAAACAGCAGATGATTGATGCCGGTTTTGACGAAGTTTTCATTGATGGATTGGGTAATGTGATTGGCCGAATTGGCAATGGTGAAAAGATTTTGGCTTTTGATGGCCATATCGATGTGGTTGACCTTGGTAATCTGAAAAACTGGACTTTCGACCCGCTTGGAGGTGAAATCAAAGATGGTTTTGTACATGGTCGTGGCACCGTTGACCAAAAAGGTGGTCCTGCAGCATTCGTAACCGCCGGCCGAATCATCAAAGAACTTGGTGTTCCCGAAAATATGACCATTTATTTTGTAGGCAGTGTTATGGAAGAAGATTGCGATGGCTTGTGTTGGAAATATATCATCGAAGAAGATGGCATCAAACCCGATGTTGTGATCAGCACCGAACCAACCAATTTGAATGTGTATCGCGGACATCGTGGCAGAATGGAAATTCATGTGAGTTTTTACGGTGTTTCGTCGCACGGCTCGGCTCCAGAACGAGGTAAAAACGCCATTTATATGGCCTCTCGAACGGCTCTCGAAATCGAAAAACTGAATGAAAGACTTGCTTATGATGAATTTTTGGGACGTGGAAGTGTAACTATTTCTGAAATCATTTCCGGAAGTCCGTCTTTATGCGCTGTAGCAGATTTTGCCCGAATCCACCTTGATCGCCGCCTCACCTGGGGCGAAACTAAAGATTCGGCAGTTAAGGAAATCGAACAATTGGTCGAAGGCTTAAACGCCAAAGTTGAAGTGTTGAATTACATCGAAACTGCTTATACAGGTTTGGAATATGGCATGGAAAAATATTATCCGACCTGGAAACTGGAAGAATCGCATCCAATCGTACAAACAGCTGATCGGTCTTTTAAAGCATTGTTTGGCAAAGCTCCGATTATCGACAAATGGACTTTCTCGACCAATGGCGTGACAATCAATGGAATATATGGCATTCCTTGTATCGGTTTTGGTCCAGGAAACGAAGTGCTTGCCCATGCGCCAAACGAAAAAGTTCCGGTGAGCGATTTGGTGATAGCGTCGGCTTTTTACGCTGGGTTTGCGTATGAAATGGGGAGAAGTTAGAAGTTGCCTGCTCGGCGGCACGACGGGGAAGTAAAATAGTCGATTTTGATATTTAGATTAAATTTGTAAAAAATTATAAAAATGGAAACTATTATATTAAGGGGTGAATCAAAGACAAATTTAAAATTGTTATTGTCGCTTGCGAAAAAATTGAATTTCTCAACGAAAAAATTGTCGGCTATTGAGGTTGAGGAACTTGGAATGGCGATTTCAATTGAAGAAGGTTTAATGTCAGGTCTATTAAGTGATAATGAAAAAGCAGATTTTCTTTCGAAGCTAAAACATGGCTAAAGCATGAAAATAGAGGTATCCCGAAAGTTTCATAAGCAGGTTGAAGCAATAAATGATCAACAACTAAAATCCAGGGTTTTAGCGGTGATTGAGGCTGTTATCAATGCTGAGGATATGATTGCGTTTCATAATTTAAAAAAATTATCCGGATTTAAAGGTTGTTATCGAATTAGACTTGGTGATTACCGGATAGTGGTTTTTGTAGAGAATCAAAAGGTAATTTTCGCTGCATTTGATCACCGCTCTGAGATTTATAAATATTTTCCGTAATCGAACCGATTTTCAATAAATCTTAAATTTATTTTCTACACACAACCATCAATCCACTGTATATCTGTCACAAATTCTTGAAACAATATAATCATGAAATACAAAAAACCATGAACTTAAAAAATAAAATCGAACAACTTAACAGCCTCAAAACCGACCTGTTCGGAAAAGATTTTCTCCTGACCTGGGAAAAAGACGAAGCATCCATCAGGATGATTCTGGAAGTGGCGAATATTCTGAAAGAGATGCGTGCCAACAATATTTCAACTCGTTTGTTTGATTCGGGATTAGCAATTTCGAATTTCAGAGATAACTCTACACGGACTAGATTTTCATTCGCTTCAGCAAGCAATTTGCTTGGTCTTGCGGTACAGGATCTGGACGAAGAAAAATCGCAGATTGCGCATGGCGAAACCGTACGAGAAACAGCCAATATGATTTCGTTTATGTCTGATTTCATTGGCATCCGCGATGATATGTTTTTAGGCGAAGGAAATAAATATATGCGCGAAGTAGGCGATGCGCTTGATGAAGGTTTCGTCAATGGCGTTTTGCCTTCAAGGCCCGGAATTGTAAATCTGCAATGCGATATGGATCATCCAACGCAGTCGTTGGCTGATTTGGCACATCTTCAGCAACAGTTTGGTTCGCTTGAAAACCTTCGTGGAAAGAAAATCGTGATGAGTTGGGCTTATTCGCCCAGTTATGGTAAACCGCTTTCGGTTCCTCAAGCAGTGATTGGTCTGATGTCGCGTTTCGGAATGAATATCGAATTGGCCTATCCTGAAGGTTATGGTTTGATTCCCGAAATCGTTGATATTGCAAAGTCGAATTCCGCCAAAAGTGGTGGCTCATTCAACATCAGCCATTCGATGGAAGAATCGATGCGCGATGCCGATATCGTTTATCCGAAAAGTTGGGCGCCGTTCCATATCATGCAACAGCGCACCGAATTGTTGAAAAACGCTGACAAACAAGGATTGAAGGAACTGGAACAAGTTTGTCTGGCTAACAATGCGAAGTTCAAAAACTGGGAATATGATGCCGAAAAGATGAAACGAACTAAAAACAATGACGCTTTGTATCTGCATTGTCTGCCGGCTGATATCAGCGGTGTTTCGTGTAATGAAGGCGAAGTGAATGCGCAGGTTTTTGAAAAATACCGCATTCGCACCTATCTTGAGGCTGGTTTCAAACCTTATGTAATTGCTGCCATGATGTTGACAAATAAGTTTGAAAATCCTTCGGAGATTCTCAATAAAATATTGGATCGTAATCGTTTAAGAGTAGGGATTTAACTAAAAATCAATCTCACAACACAAAATTCCTTTTCACCTTCGATTCAGTCATAACAAATGAACTGAAAAACTGACTTATATTACTGATTACGGATAACTTATGGGTAATGAAACTGTGGTAATCTTCCATGTCTTCGCAATGAACTTTCAATAGAAAATCGGAGTTTCCGGAAATATAATACGCCTCCATTACCTCATCCAAACTGTTCATTTTGGCTTCAAAAATATCAATTGCGGTTTTGGTGTGTTCGTTTAGCGAAACTGATATGTAAACAATCAGCTTTTTTCCTACAAGTTTCGGATCGATTTCCGTAAGGTAATTTTTGATGTAGCCACCACTTTCTAATTTCTTAATACGCTCATGAATAGGCGTAGTTGAAAGGAAAAGCTGCTTGGCTAATTCACGAATAGTAAGTCGGCTATTTAATTGCAATAAATTCAACAACTTACGATCAATTTCATCTAATTTTTTCATGACTATTTGTTTTTTCTAAACGGAAATTTTCTTCACCATGCAAATATATATTAATTCTATAATATTATGATAATTAAGAATATTTTGCTGTATTTTACAATATATCAAGAAATTGACAATATGATTGTAATTTCGTATAGTAATAACATAATTTAAATCCAGATGATACCGATTATTGATAAAATCACAGATGAAAAAGTCTTACAAAATGCGATAAACAGGTTTAGGGAGAGAAAAATTACTCTACCTACTTTTGCCCAGATGCGCAATCCTGATCAAATTCCAGATGCGATTAAAGATAAACTAAAAAATGTCGGTTTATGGGAAATAAATCCACTAAATCTATTCAGAATAACATGGAAAAACGAGCCAAAAGAGCATGGTGGGTTGTTTGGAAACCCGAATTATATCGAACTTCCAAAAACACTTACGGGCGTTGATGCACGAATTGTTTTGTTGCTTGGAAAGTGGTTTCCGACAGGAGCACATAAAGTTGGTGCTGCCTATGGTTGTCTCGCTCCACGTATCATCACAGGCGGTTTCGATCCAAGTTATCACAAGGCTGTTTGGCCTTCCACCGGAAATTATTGCCGTGGTGGTGCCTTCGATTCGAAGATTATGGGAACGGAATCAGTTGCTATTTTACCTGAAGAAATGAGCAAAGAACGTTTCGAATGGTTGCGCGATGTAATTGGTTCTGAGGTGATTGCAACA
>CANNKD010000162.1 GCA_947505205.1 Bacteroidota bacterium
AACGCATATTCACCGAGGAAGGATACAAGCCAAATGCGGGATCTTCCATAATCTCCCAAAGGTGTTCGGAACTTGGTCCTTTGTCTTTGTTTGTGAGGACAATTAAGGTGCGTTGTTGCTCCATATCGCGGATAAAAAATGTTCTGAAACCTTTCCACCAGCCATAATGATACACCGTGCTATCAGCGTTGGCGCGGGTTCTCCATCCAAAACCATAGTTGTCGGCAGTGGCTCTTCGTTGTTTGCTACCAGGTGTAAAAGCCTCCTCCAATGTGGAATTTTTAACCAAAACCTCGTTATAAAGTGCTTTATCAAATTGAAACAGGTCGCCAACAGTTGAATACATGATTTTATCACCCATAACGCCATTCAGGTAATTGTTTGGCACTTCCATAAATCCCTTTCGTTTGGCATCGAAACCTGGAACACCATGATCGACATATTCCGGAAGTTTATTGACACCGCGCAAACTGTAAATAAATGAATGCCGCATTCCGGCAGGATCAAAGACACGAACACGCATAAAATCTTCGAAATGTTGCTTGCTTACACGCTCAACTATCGAACCTAACAAGGCAAAATTTGTATTGCAATAATGAAAACCACCATCGGGTTTAAAATACGGTTCCGGACGATGCACTACAAAAAGCTTAATCATATCTTCGTTGAAAAGTGGTATATGTTGGTCAGGCCATTTTTCATCGGCAAGTGTTTCATAGCGTGGCATACCTGATCTGTGATTCAAAAGATTACGAATGGTGACGCCTTCATAAGGCCATTCGGTAATGTATTTCCGGATATCATCATCGTAATTGAGTTTGCCTTCTTCCTGCAATATCATGATGGCGGTTGCTGTGAACATTTTCGAAACAGAAGCAAGTCCAAACTGACTATCGAGTGTCAATAATCCTTTTTTGCGCCGTACATCAGCATAACCATAAGCTTTCTGAAAAACGATTCTACCTTTCTCGCCAAACAGCACCGTTCCATTGAAACCGTTGGTCTTCTGTAGTTTAGTGAAGATACTATCGAGTTTTATCTGCTCTTTTCTGAATTTCTTGGCCTCCAGGTTTTTATATAGCTTATCAGCCGACAAAACCTTGAAGCCAAGTTCGATACTTTCTTCCTTCCTAACCCTATTTTCCTGAAAACCAAAACGGTTGACAAGGAAAATGATTGCTCCAATAAAAAGAAAAAGTGGTACAAAAACCCTTAGAATTTTTTTGATTGAATATCTGCGACGCGGCACGAATAATGATTCCTCTCTGGATAATAAAAACTAAAAATTAGAGCCCCTGAATCATTTTCTCCATTTTACAACTCACCTCTTTGGCAAGTTCGTGCAGTTGTTCGTTGGCAATACCGCTCATCATGGCCATCGGATCCATAGCCGCAACCTCGATGGTATTGGGCGCTTGCTCAATTACCACTACATTACAAGGCAAAATAACGCCCAGTTTATCCTCCATTCGCAGGGCTTTTGAGGCAAAATGTGGATTACAAGCGCCAAGGATTGTATATGGTTTAAAATCGTCGTTGATTTTCATTTTAAGTGTATGCTTGACATCGATAATGGTAAGAACACCAAAACCAATATATTTCAGTTCTGCAGTCACGCGATCGACCACCTCATCAAATTGACCTTCAATGGTTTTACTGATATAATAGCTCATGATTATGTTTAATTATTAGGTAGCTAACTCTATTTTGTGGTGGCAAAAATACGAAAAAAGAGGTTGTTTTCGGTTTCTTTCTCATAGAAATATTGAAAACTGAATCAATTGATAATGTATCTTTGAAACAAAAATCCTTCAAAAAACACTTTTATGAAATTTCGAAACACAAGATTTCTGTCCTTTAGCCTGGTGTTGATAATTTGCTTGCTGACCGGATGTAAAAGAACCGAACACTTGTTTGTAAGTCAAGATTTTACGGCCGAAAACCTGTTTTCGGTAAATATTGAAGGACCGGCTTTTGATAAAAACGGTCAATTGTATGTGGTGAACTTTGAGCGCGATGGCACAATTGGAAAAGTATCGTCTGATGGAACCTGCTCCTTGTTTATTGAGCTACCTGAAGGAAGTATTGCTAATTGCATCCTTTTTAACAGAGAGGATAATATGTATTTGCCTGATTTTACAGGACATAATATCCTTCATGTGGATATGAAAACCCAACAAGTGAGTGTTTTTTGTCATGAAGCAAGGATGTATTCGCCCAACGATTTATGTATGAATAAACAAGGACAGATTTTTGCCAGTGATCCCGATTGGGAAAAGGAAATTGGGCAACTTTGGCGTGTTGATCCAAACGGAAAGGCAGTTTTAGTAGAAGAAAATATGGGAACCACCAATGGCATTGAACTAAGTCCGGACGAAAAAACTTTGTATGTGAATGAGAGCATTCAACGCAAAGTTTGGAAATATGATGTTGACGAAAACGGCAATATTTCGGGGAAGAAACTCTTTTATTCGTTCGACGATTTTGGACTAGATGGCATGAAATGCGACAAAAATGGAAATCTTTACATCACACGCTGGGGCAAAGGAACCATTGTGGTTTTATCGCCAGCCGGTAATTTTATCCGGGAAATCAATCTGAAAGGCAAAAAATGCAGCAATCTGGTTTTTGGTGGTAAAAAAGGGAAAACGATATTTGTTACGCTTCAGGATCGCAAAGGAATGGAACGATTTGAGAACGATATTGCCGGCAAAAACATTAATCTTTAACAATTTATGAGCCCTCGGTTTAAACTTTGGGCTATGATGCGAAGACACCAATCTTTGGCTCAATTATTTTGCGCTTGTTATTAAGTATCTCGTTATCAACTCTTTTTGAGAATCATCAATCTTTGTCTTTTCCTGCATTTTACCCATTATCAGAATCCATTCTTGGTTTGTGTATTTAGCCGGCAGATACAAATTGTGACAACCACCGCAAGTACTGATATACAATTCTCTACCCCTAATAAGCGTATTTAGTGAAACATTCTGTACGACAGCATCTTGTTCAGTTGGCAGATACAAAGTAGATGCGCAAGCCGATAATCCAAGAATAAGGATCACTGCTGAAACGATATTTCTAAAACACATAAGAGAATATTAATCTAAATTGAACCTTTTCGAACTCAACGAGATTAAGCGAATGATTATATTCGCCTTTGAATGATTTTATTTGTGGCATAATAGTAAAATTCAACCAAAAGTTGTCCATCATATGCGATAATCCAAGACCTGAGTATAAGGCACTATGCTTTATTTCACCTTCTTCTATTACATTTTTGAAGGAATTTTCGAGTGTCAATGAAAACTTTTGTGAAAAGGAATAGGCACAGGCAAAATTGAAATCTGCCTTATTTTCTTTTTCCCATCCACTATCATCTGCTTCAAGTACAGGCTTGAGTTCAAGCTCATAAATAGCATTTGCAGCTACCACGAATTTATTAATTTTTTTGTCTAAAATTATCTTAGCCTCTAACGCATATTCCTTACTACCAATACTATACTCACCATAAAGCGCCATTCCAATTGGATTCGCTACCGGGTCGAGTAGTTTTAATTTCCATTCATTTGAAAAACTGATTTCATTTTCAGTTTCATAAAATTTAACTGAGCCAACATCGTTTGATGAGGTTTTCGAGGTTAAATTAAGATAAAAGGCAGTCTGAAGCTTACTTCCTAAGCCAATTTCAAATTCTGTCCGGTGATCCAGACGGTTATAAAAATCATCCCTGCCGGTTCTATAGGTATTCCAGACTTCAATTTCTTTATTGCCTTTGTTTAATACGGTGCTTTGATAGGTATAAGTAAACAAGCGATCCTGTGCCAACATTATGAATCCGTTCAGTAAAAAGACGAATAGTAAAATCTTTTTCATTGTAATTTGAATTAGTTTTATGATGCAAAATTATGCTCAGATTATAGACTTAAACATCACCATTTATAGTGATTTTATCCGGGAAATCAGTCGAAAAGGCAAAAAATGCAGCAATCTGGTTTTTGGTGGTAAAAAAGGGGAAACGATATTTGTTACGCTTCAGGATCGCAGAGGAATGGAACGATTTGAGAACGATATTGCCGGGAAGAAATATTAATCTTTAACAATCAGTTAGTTAATATTAATAACCATGTTCGAACGATAAGTAAAAAAAAGCTCCGACTTCGGGATTTACGTCTTTTTGGAATGAAATTGGAATCGACAAACCTGGTACAATCTGTAATTTTTTAAGATCAATAGCAAATCGGAAAGCAGGTGCAATAATTGTATGCGTAGTATAATTGACAGTGTTTTTCATTTCAGCATTACCATTTATGTTTGAAATATATTCAAGCATTAAATTAAATTTTTCTGAAACAAGCCAAATTGAGCTAAACCCCGCGAAAAAGCCATAAAGCGGTTTATCAAAATCCAATTCTTCCTTTTTAACCCTGAATAAATAGGTCGTTCCCATATTAAAATGGTTAATAAAATGATTTGTCCATCGTTTTGAAATTGGTAAATTAACCTGCATTCCCCACGATCCTTCTCCCAAACCCAATTCCTTATTTCCGACAGGAATAATAAGACTTAAACGCGGCGAACAGGTAAGATAATTTTCTTTATACGACAATTGATAGCGATAATTGACCATTACGTCGCCAAAACCCTGTACATCATCCTTGCTAAAGGAATTATAAAGCAGTGTGTAGGATAATTGGTGTTTTAATCCAAATACGGGCCATTCCTGGGTAAAAGCATAGAAGAAATCATCTTTTAGGTTAGGGAGAAAAACAAGATTTGAAATATGCTGTACAACCCTATCTTCCTGATTATATGCTTCTTCAATGAACATCGAGTTATCCTCAATTGCTGTTGTAAATGATGTTTGGTTTACATTCTCCGATTGTGTGAACACTCGAAAAGAGAATAATAAACCAAATGCAATGGTAATTATTCCAGTTTTCATATTGGGCGCGTTTTAAAATTGAAAAGCAAATATCCGATTAACTTTCGTCAAAAACAATACCCTAAATCAGGTATTTAAAACACCTAAATATGCAGTGATGGTTTCACTTTTTCACTCAAATAAATTTGATAACACATCAGGAATGACACGGCTTTTAAGATATTCACCTCCTTTGGTATAAACGTCTTTATTTGCTGTTTCAAAAGTGTTTTGAGTGGCGTTGATATTCGTAATATTCCGCTGATAAAGCGTTTTTTGTTGCTGATTCTTAACAATAATCTGTGCATCAAAGGTGAGTGTTATTGCTTTACCGTTTTCCTCAAGCTTTTTCGAGGCAGCCGATATTGAAAGGACGAAATCGGCTTCAGACTTTTCATTCGTCATCTCACAAACAGCAGCTACGAGTAATTCTTCCGCCATTTTCTTCAAAACAGAACCATCTTTTGGTAAGCCATTTTCAGTCGATTCAATATAAAAAACAGGATTTTGAATCGTAGTTTGAATCGTAGCCGATCCAGTATTGATATTTTTTAGTAATTTCTTGATAATGAAATCATTGGTAGCTTCCTGAAGGAGTGCTTCCAAATCGATCTTTGCCGTGAAATGCTCCGTGTCTTTCTTCGATTTTATTTTTGGGATGCTGAACGAAACATTTCCATTCCGATCGCTTTGAGCTTTTCCATTGATCAATCCATTTCCACTGAATTCGGCTGCCACAGGAATATTTTCCAAAGCATTTCCATTGGCATCGGTAAGCACAAAAGTGAGCGACAAAGCATCGAGCGGCTGGCCTCGTCTTACGCTAACTTCCTTATGTGTGGCAGTAATTTTCATTTCACTGATACAACCATAAATTTCGTTGAACAATTCATTTCCGAAATACATTTCCCGACCTTCATAATTCGTAATCAGCGGTTCGGCCAGATACGGTTTAAGGTCTTCAACAGCTTTCACAAACAAAATAAGCGCATTGTGATACTGATGGTTATTTTTCTGCTCTTTGGCCATCGTAAATTTCGACTTTGCATTATCGAGTGCCTTTTCAATCCGCGCTAACTTTAAGCTCTGGTAAGTGCTTTTCGACAAAGTATAATATGCCCAATATGTCGTTTTATCTGCAAAAGTACTTACCAACTCATAGCCTTCGAGATTCTCATTGATCGAAGTTTGTGTGCGCGAATCGAAGGATTCTGTAAAAACATCATTCACAGCCAGTTTGTGCAAAAACGAAGTGTTTGAGATGGTAATGCTTATTTCACTTGCCAGATCATTGAGCGCATTTCGTTTCGCAATCTGCTGATAATCACTTGAATTTGTGCCAATGGCTGCGGAGCCAATCCCAATATAACCGGAAGGATTTATCGGACGATTGATCAGCCAATCTGGTTTTACGGGAATATTTTTTGTGCTCACGCATGCATATTGCAATCCTGCGAAGGCAAACAGCATTAAAAGCAATACCGCTTTATTAATCAGATTTTTTCGCATCGCAATTTACTTTTCAGGATTATACCGGATGATCGAACTGCTACTTTTGAGCGCAATCTGATCGACCAAATCTCCCATCATTTGTTCAACCGATTTGATGGTGCGTTTGGCAGAAAACAGCGATTGAAGCTTTGAATAATCTGAATAAGATGTGTTGACTGCATCTTTATCAGAATCAGTCTGTTGCCGTTCCCAATAGCCAGGATAAACATTTTTATATTCACTTTCGTAAGATGCAAAATTCATTTGATCTTCATTTGTGAGATTAATTTCGTCTGAAACGAGTATTTCGCCGGTTTCCGTTGCAATCAATTGGTAGGCAAAGACGCAAATTACTGAATTTGTTTGCACAAATTCCTTGTATTTGACCTTATCATATTCAACCTTCGTTGTAACAACACCGGTTGTTTTGTCTTTCACTTCAAATGTTTTTTTAAGAAATCCTTTCCGCTCATACGAATTCAAATTGCCCGTTGTGCCGCCGGCCTGAATAATTTTTCCTTTTAATACTGCATTATTTGTCAATACTTTACCTAATTGAATATCGGAATTAATATTCACTTTTCCATCGAAAACTTTTTGCTGTTCGCGTTGGATATCTCTGTCGTGCGATTCATCAACGATCTTCAAAAATGGATTTTCGGAATTGATCATACGTGCAATCATGGCGCTTCTGATTCTGGAAGCAAGTTTGGCATCGAATTTATAGTCGAATTCTTTAACCAAAACGGTGAAGGTTGCGGCTTCGAGCGCATCTGATTTATATTGTTCCGATTCTTTGTATCCACCGGTTTCATTCACAATGGAGGTGAAAATATAATAGGATTTGCGATAGGTTTTGTTTTCGTAAAGTTTCTTTCCCTGTCGATAGAGTGGCTCGTAATGTGCTGTGCGATAGAGGTCATTTACATCTTTATATTTACCATCGAGGTAAATGATTTCCTTAAAAAGTGTTTCACTTTCGGCAAATTTTTCTTCGCTCAACAACTTCACGCCTTCGCGGTAATTTTCTTCGATGTTGAGGTTTTTCACTTCACCGAATTGCTCTTCATACGATTGTGGAAAATCTAATGAAATGCCATTACCATCAAATTTTTCTTTGTAATTTTTTGCTGCGATATAAAAAAACACGGCATTGCGCGA
>CANNKD010000163.1 GCA_947505205.1 Bacteroidota bacterium
ATTCCAGATGTTACTAATAATCCTATTATTGCAACTGCTGTTACGGTGAACAACCTCACCATCAACTCAGGTGGAGTACTTACAATTGGACCAGCCGGACAATTAACTGTAACTACTGCACTCACCAACAATGGTGGAACAGCGGGTTTAATTGTGAAATCAGATGTTAGCGGAACAGGTTCTTTGGTTCATAATTCAGACAATGTTAATGCAACTGTTGAACGTTATCTAACAGGTAACACCATAACCTTAAATTCATATGATTTCCATCTGGTTTCAGTTCCTTTCAATGCAGATGGTGCAGCAATTTTGTTTAATGGAATGTATCTCTACCATTTTGATCAGGTTTTGCAAGACTATGTTAATATGGGAAGCAGTCAGGGAACTGTACTAGACAACAACGAAGGTTTTATGATTTTCTATCCTAACTCAAATACTACTGCAAGTATGACAGGTCAGCTAAACAACGGTGCATTTACAGCATTAACAGCTACTGATGCAGCTGACGAGTTTTGTCTGGTGCCGAATCCATACCCATCAGCCATTAACTGGGATGCTGCAAGTGGATGGACAAAAACCAATCTAAATAATTATTTTTATATCTGGAATCCGCTTGGAAATAATTACGTGGCATGGGGTAGTGGTGCAGGACAAGGCACCGGCAGCCCGGTAATCGGTACCGCAGCAACAGGTATGATACCAGTCGGACAGTCTTTCTTTGTAAAGGCAAGTGCAGCAAGTCCGGTTCTATCTATGACCAATTCAGTTCGAGTGCACAATTCACAAGCTTTTTATAAACAAACAGTGACTACAGTGCCTGAAGTGTTCCGTTTAAAAGTTTCTGATTTGGAATCTAATGATCAAATGATTGTTCGTTTTGCACCCGAAGCAGGAATCGATCGTGGTGTACTTGATGTGGATAAACTCTTTGGCGCCGAAACCGCACCTCAGTTGTATGCCCTCACAGATGCGCAAGATCAATTAACCATCAACGCGCTTCCACATTCAAATACAGCTGTTGTGGTTCCACTTGGTTTGGAATATACACTCGAAGGTCAACTTGAATTTGTTGCAAGCGGAATCGAAAGTTTTGATGCAAACGCAAGCTTCTTCCTCGAAGATAAACTGCTGAACAAAATGATTGATTTGAAATCGAATCCATCTTACACTTTCACCCACAGTACTTCAGATGAGGTACATCGTTTCGCACTTCATTTCCGTGGTGTTACCTCTACCGGAGAATTAGCAGCCAAAAACTACAATATCTGGTCAACTATCGATCATGTGAATGTGCATATTCCTGCGCTCACAGGCCAGAAAGCTATCGTAGAACTGTATGATCTGTTGGGTCATCAGGTACTTAGTCAGCAAGTTAATCTCGGCTCACCTACCAGCATTGCTATTCCACAATTCAACGGAATGGGCATTGTGAAAGTGATTTCAGGTAGTGCAGTATATTCAGAAAAAGTATTCATCCAATAATCTCTATAACCATGAAAAAGAATAATTTAAAACTTCTGATATTTAGTCTGTTACTGATTGTTGGACAGCAACTTTTAGCTCAAGGGCCTCCAAATCCTCCTACAGATCCATCCAGTGGAAATCAGGTTGTTGG
This sequence comes from Bacteroidota bacterium, assembly GCA_947505205.1. GTDB lineage: Bacteria > Bacteroidota > Bacteroidia > Bacteroidales > F082 > CAJBPB01. The sequence continues at coordinate 1,616 of CANNKD010000163.1, forward strand.
TGGAACAGCACCCCTTGGCGGCGGACTTGAGATCCTATTGCTTATGGGCCTGGCATACGGTTCGAGGAAAACCTACAAAATATGGAAGAAGAAAGAAGAACTCGAAGACTAAAATAAGTACTTGGAGTACTTAGAGTACTTTAAGTGCCTTGAGTACTTAAAGTGCCTTGAGTACTTGGGGTTGAGAGTCAGTTATTTAATTTGCACATTAGCACATTAGCAAATTAGCACATTAAAAAGCCGGGGACGAAAGTTTCCGGTTTTTTTGTTTTATTCGAAGTATAGAAAAGCTACACAAAGAGAACGAAGTGAATTACGAATTTCATTAGCACATTGGCAAATTTTCAAATTGTCCAATTTTCAAATTAGCACATTGATAGCACTGCTGCAAATGCAAATTTGAAGATCCGAATTCGACAAATTCTTTATGAAACAGGAGTTCTTTACCAATGAAAAAATGATTTTTTGCCCATTTTATAACTTGTTGATTTATAAAGTTTTATAAATATCAAATTCATCCAGAATTTAGATACGCATCTCAGCGACTTTAGATACGCATCTCAGCAACTTTAGATACGCATCTCAGCAACTTTAGATACGCATCTATTTTGAACCACATCATATTAGTACGTTAGAAATAAAAAAATCAAGCTTGCTTAAAGAATATAATTGGAGTAATTCTGAGTCAGAAATACTTTCATTAGTCTAATTTTGTATCTTATGTTTAATGGGAAAGCAGAAGAAAATAGGACTTGATGTGGATTTTATTGGTGGCGAAAATACTATGATAAAGGAAGAAAAAAATGCTATCAGCGAATTTATTAAAACTCAGAAATTACTCAGAGCTAATAAACAAATCCAAAGCAATAAGATAACTCAGAGAACTAAGCGTATTGCATAATTCCGATTTTAGTACTTGCCAATAAATGGTGGCTGATTGCTGGTTAGCTGGTGGTTGGTGGCTGGTTTCAAATTTTCAAATTAGCACATTACCACATTTTCAAATTGTCGAATTGTCACATTTTCAAATTGCAGAATTTTCAAATTGTCACATTTTCAAATTGCAGAATTAAAAGTTAACCACAAAGAGCACAAAGAAGACACTAAGGTCCAAGAAGTTAAGCTACTATTTTGGATAAATAAAATCTTCTTAAATTTGATTCATCATATTCGCCGGGAGACATATTAATAATGTCCATGGGTATTTTGAATTTCTTTAGGGTTTCTGTTTCTGGTTTCATCGTCAATTTTGCCCTTTCGAACAAATCAAGCTTGACAAAATCAGATGAAATTATTATCAAGTCAATATCACTATCAATATTCATATTGCCCGAAAGAGCCGATCCAAATAAAGCGATCGAAGTTACCTGAATACCATTTGTAATAAGTGATTGCTTTAAAAAATCAATCACCTCATTTATTGTTGCTTTATCCATAATTGAACCTCTTTAGTTTGATTTAAAATAGTTTCCGTTCTTTCGGTTGTGTATGCCGCAAAAAGCTTCCTTAAATCATCAGGATATCGAGTAGGAACTGAAATTTTGTTTAACATAAACAGAAATTCATAGGTAGTTTCTTTCAATTCCAGATCTAACTTATCTACAAAATAAATTAGACTATGTGTTTTTGATGGAAACTCTCCAGTTTTTTTAATTAACAGACCTTTTAATGCCTTTTCGATAGATAAATGACACATGAAAATACAATAAACTTCCCTACCAGATTTAAACATATCAATTGCTGTTTCTAAATCATAGTCAGACTGAAAGTACCACTCTATGTGGTTATCGAGTTTTTCCATATTACAAATTTAATAAATAATATAGGCAAACGGCTAATTCGGGATATTTATTATGTTGTGAACAAATTTAGGTTCCTAATTTTGTATGGCTTAAAATGACGATGCTAAAATTGTTAAATAAAAAGTATTTCCAAAAAACGATGCACTGAAGGTTTACAGCTGAATGGTGGCTGCTGAGCGGAGTCGATGCAAATTCACGCCTGCATTGCATTAGCACATTGACAAAAAGAACGAAGTTTAAAGATCGAAATGACTTAAGAATTTCGTTGTTGATGCCCTTCTACGCTCAGGGTGACAGGGTGATAGGTTGATGGTTGAAAGGTTGAAAGGTTGACCTGTCTGCCGCAGGCGTTAGCCAGGCAGGTGGGTTTGTTTTTTAAATTGTCACTTTGCCTAATTTTATTCCCTTTGGTCATGAGAAAAGTTCAAATTGCCTAATTACCAAATTTTATTCCCTGCAGTCATGAGAAAGTTCAAATTGTCACATTTTCAAATTGCCGAATTGCCGAATTAGCACATTAACTCATTGTCGAATTGCCGAATTGCCGAATTGCCGAATTTTATTCCCTTTGGTCATGAGAAAAGTTCAAATTTGTAAACTCTTCAGATACTCATTCGGAGTGAATCCGGTTTCCCGTTTAAAGGCATTGATAAAAGCCGATTTGGAATAAAAACCAACATGTTGTCCCAGACCCCACAATGAATAATTGTCCTTCTTTTCTTCTTTCATCAAAGAAATTACCTTTTCAATTCGAAAACGGTTCACATAGCTATTGAAATTGATCCCATAGGTTTCGTTGATAGCCTTCGACAAATAATTGGTATTGGATGATAGGGTGGCCGCCAGATCGTAAAGATTGAGTTCATTATTTAGATAAAGAGCCTCATCTTTCATCAGCTTTTCCAATGATTCGATCAAAATATTAAAATCCTTCTTTTTCACATCACATGTACAAACTTCCATCGGGCACTTTTCAGGGGTTTGACTCTGTTCGATAATCCTGTGCGATAAAGTTGAATAGACGATATCACCTTTTTTATTCCGGAAAACCAATGGCGCGTTGGCGATACCATAATAGCCGGTCGACAATACAAGGGCTGACATAAAAAGACTAAAAACTGACTGGTAAAAATCATAACCTATGATAGCCAGCATCATGGCGATATCAGCGAGAACATATACAGCTATGAAAACGCCCATGACCCAAAAAAGCCAACGGGGTTTAAACGGACCAATGTTGGAATAATAATTCCGAAGTGTTACGATATAGGAAGGGAAGGTTTTGGAAACAGCGAAGCTATAGGCAAAAAGTTGGATAAAAATAAAAGCCATCACCAGATAGTGACCGATTACTAACCAAAGCTTATCGCTTTGTATATCATTGACAATGGAAATATCCTTACCCATTAGTTTTGCAAAGATGAGCATCCCCAAGACCAGCATAGTCATTAGGAAAGCAGGAAAAAAATGTTTTAAGGAAGCAGGAAAAACCGGACAACCAAGCGTGAATACTGTTTTGATATAGATATAGAATGTAGGAAGAAACAGGAGCAGCAAAATGGTGCGCAGATAAATGAAAAGGGCATTGAAGCGCAGGCTTTCATATCCCAGACTAAAAATAAACAAAGCCGCAACTCCAAGAAAAAAGGCGAGATATTTACGCGAAACATCACCGGTTAAGTTGAAAACAATATAGGAGATGATGGCAAGCAAAATACTTACCGAAACACCTACTGTGACAAAAACAATTTCAAGCTGTTCCATTGGTAACGTATTGATATACAATAATTAATACATTTATAAACGCAACGAATCATCCGTTATAGCATAGCAATTTACGGGTATTAATTTATAAATCGACATTTTTGAAAAAATAAATTTAGTCTCGATTTCAAAATCAAGACCTTTTCATGGGCTACAAATTAGTTTACTTCAATAATTACCATTAAAATTGCATGTTAAACTGATTAAAGATCATTATTTATTTCAATTTTTACTTCAAAATGACTAACCTATCATTTATTTTTTCGATTGCAGGCATCACAACATTGACCACATGAAATAATCATTATCATTTTCAAATAATAAACCAAAATTTCATTCTTATGAAAAAACTCTTACTTATTTTAATCGCATTGTTCCTCTGGACGCAGAGTTCGTGGGCGCAATTAACAGGAACAAAAACAATTCCTGGTGATTATGCAACAATTGCCGCGGCAATTACGGACCTCAACACCGTTGGGGTGGGTGCAGGTGGCGTTACTTTTAATGTTGCGGCTGGTTACACTGAAAGTGTTACAGCACAAATTCTAATAACCGCCACTGGCGTAACTGGAAACCCTATAGTTTTCCAAAAATCTGGCGCAGGAGCAAACCCACTCATTACACGTACCGACGCTGGCTCCAATACAACATCAACCTTGGGCGGGCTTGGTGATGCAATAATCAGACTTGATGGAACAGACTTTATTACTTTTGATGGAATTGATGTCACTGCGTCTCTGTCCACAATCGAATATGGGTACCTAACTTCCAAGCCAAGTGGAACAAATGGTTGTCAAAATGTAACCATTAAAAATTCAGTCGTTACCATGACTAAAAGCACAAGTGCCTATGTAATAGGTATTTATATTGGGAATGGCACTTCATTAGTTAGTTCAGCGACAGGTGTTACTGTTACAGCAACAAGTGGAATAAATCAGGATGTAACGATTACAGGCAATACAGTTCAGAATGTCCACGCAGGCATTTATGTTCGAGGCTCTTCAGCCGCGACCTTTTACGACAATAATATCACAGTTGGACAGTCAGGAGCAGGTAATATTATCCAGAATTATGGCGGAGGCTCTGCCACTACAACTTATGGAGTTTATTTTATATACGTAAACAATCCAAATGTTGCTTACAATACTATTAATAATGTTGGTGGTGGTGGCGCAAATCATGGAGCTACATTATATGGTGTATTTTATTCAACTACTACTGGAAATTTAGTTGGCAACAACAACACAATTACATTAGGTAATTCATCAACATCTGGTACTAACTGGTTATACAGTGCAAATACTGTAACTACTGAGAACTTTAATAATAATGTTTTTGCTGCAGGTACTCTCGCATCAACAACAGCAGCATACCTAATTTATTCCTCAAATAGCACTCCTACTAAAACTGCAAGTGGAAATTCTACAAGCGGAACAATTAGTAAAACTAGTGCATCTGGAGCATTCTATTGTTATTACGATAACGGTTCACCAGCTGGTATCGCAATAGTTTCAGGAAACACTTTTAACAATATTACATTATCTGGTACAGCTTCTTTCTATGGCATTAATTCAACAACCGCTTCTGGCCATACACAAAACGTATTTAACAATAACATCAACAATATTACCTTAGCGACTGGTACTTTTTATGGATGTAATTTAACAATTGCAAATACAAGATCAGTTTATGGAAATACAATTCATACAATAAGCTCAGGTGGTACAATTTATGGCTTAAGCATAGGTTTAGGGAGTACGGCAATATCAATTTATAAAAACAGGATTTATAATTTAAGTTCTTCTCCAGTTGGTGCTGTCGTATATGGTATTTACAATACTGCTGGCACCTTAACAAATATTTATAACAATTTCATCTCTGATTTGAAAGCTCCCGCAGCAATTGGTGCTAATGCAGTTGCTGGAATCTATATTAGTGGGGGTACAACAATAAATTTGTATTACAACACAGTATATTTGAACGCTTCTGGCGGAGCGACTTTTGGTTCATCAGGAGTTTATAAAAGTTCAACAACAACTGGTGAGTTCAGAAACAATGTTATTGTGAATAATTCTACTCCCGGATCAACAAGCGGCAATACAGTAGCTTTACGATGGTCAGGTTTGTATAATGCAACATATTATACTTCAACTTCAAATAACAATTTATTCTATGCTGGGACTCCTGCAGCAAACAGATTAATATTTTATGATGGCACGAATTCAGATCAAACCATTACTGCATACAAAAGTAGGGTATCGCCACGCGATGCATCTTCTTTTACAGAAAACCCACCTTTTGTTGATGTTGCTGTGGCACCTTACAATTTACACATGCAAACAGGTACCGCAACACAATGTGAAAGTGGTGGTACAGTCGTTAG
>CANNKD010000164.1 GCA_947505205.1 Bacteroidota bacterium
ACTCCTTCCTTTTCTGCATTAATATCCCTCGAAACGAGTGAATCAGGAAATGGAATTGGCTCCCAGATGGTTTGGGCAATGGTGGAATTTGCCAGGATAACCAATAAAACGATAAGAAATATTTTCATAATTATTGTTTTGCAGGTTAACCAATAGGCATATTGCATATAGCGTTTTATTCGTTGTTCTCCTGCAAATATACTAACAAAGCATTGGATATCAACATTTATTTCGGAATGCATGAAACATGCCGGAGATTAGTGCTCAAAAACTAGGGTGCATGTGGCAAATACTCAAGTTAACCGAATACTATTAACTTCGCCCTCTAAATCATCGAAGAATGTTTCACACAACATACAGTGGCGAAGTAGCTGCTCTGCTCGTTGCCTTTTTCTGGACAATCACTGCCTTATCCTTCGAAATGGCCAGCAAGCGTGTTGGTTCATTGGCGGTTAACATTCTTCGGTTAGGCTTTGCCTTCGTCTTACTTTCATTATTTACATGGATTTATCGTGGCTTCCTGCTTCCAACCGATGCAAGTCAGCATGCCTGGGTATGGCTTGGATTGTCCGGTCTGGTAGGCTTTGTGTTTGGCGATTATTTCCTTTTTAAAAGTTATACGCTTATCAGTTCGCGCATCGCCATGCTCATCATGACTTTTGTACCGCCTGTGACCGTTCTGCTTGGATGGATTGTTTTGGACGAAAGTATGACAGTTCAACATCTTCTCGGTATGACGCTAACTGTCGGAGGAATCGCAATTACGATTTTCAGTAAAAACAATGATGAGAATAAATACAAACTGAATTATCCTTTGAAAGGGATACTCTTTGCGTTTTTTGGAGTACTCGGTCAGGCCGGCGGATTGATTTTGAGCAAATATGGCATGCGCGAATACGACCCTTTTGCATCCACCCAAATCAGAATCATTGCCGGTTTCATCGGCTTTGCCGTTATTATTGCTTTCACAAGAAGAACAGGATTGATAACAAAAGCATTTGCAAACAGGAAAGCGATGAGCGGGATTTATATAGGATCTTTTTTTGGTCCGTTTCTGGGAGTGTCATTCTCACTGATAGCGATTCAGCACACCAACACAGGCATTGCTTCCACTATTATGGCCATCGTACCTATCCTGATTATTCCACCGGCAGCGATTTTTCTGAAACAGAAAGTTACATTCATCGATTATGTCGGAGCGATCATTAGCGTAGGCGGAGTTGTGTTGTTTTTTGTTTAAAAGTTGAAAGATTGAATGGTTGAAAGGTTGAAAGGTTGAGAGTTTTTTATAATTTAGCTCACTTTAGCTCACTATTTTTCTTCACCATCGAAAACATGGTAACAATCGTCAGAACAGCGGCGAAGAAACTCGTGTAGGCAGCCGATGGGAAGAAAAATAAAAATCCTGTTATGCTGTAACCAAGCAGACAGAAACTTATTGGAACAAGCATGGCACGTACAAGTACCCTGTTTCTTGTTGTAAATACTGATAATACCCAAAGCATGATGGAAAATGCCAATAAAGAAAAAATCAGATTGAGACTCATCCCCGTATAGTTTTCATCATACGTGCGCCACTGACCATACATATCAAATTTGTTCTCCATCATCACTTTCAAAACCTTCTGAACACGCATATCTTTTGAATCGTGATGCGTATAATGCCCGACAATTTGCCCCAGGGCAAATAGAAAAAGCAATCCGGACGCAAAGCGCAACATTACTTTTGAACTCATTGATGAAAAATTTAGTGTTTTACTTATATCTGTAATTTATAACTCCGACTTTGGTTTCCTGACTTCGGTCTATTTCCCGCCTTCGACTCCGCTCAGGCTGACAGCGATTATTACTTCGGTCTTCAGTCTTCCTCGTCTTGCAGCCGAGCAGGCGTCTTCGGACTTCGGTCTTCTGACTTCTGACTTCGTGCTTCGTGCTTCGTGCTTCGTGCTTCGTGCTTCGGTCTTTAATCTATTTCACCCGCATCATGCTAAACAACCTGAATACCCATCTGGGTAAAGGTTTTACAGCACGTTTATCCAAATTCAAATACCAGCCAATTTTCTTCACCAAGGGTATTTTATGCGTTTCAACAAACTCAATCAGTGTTCCTTCAGGTGCCTGAATATAAGCGAAACTACCGGCTGCTTCGCCCATATCAAATGTTTTCATGTCTATTTCGCTATCTACAGTGAAAGCAAAACCCATTTCCTTTGCCTTTTGTCGCAAATCATCCATGCCATTGATGTCGTAACAAAGATGAATGAAACCGGGATCGCCCCAAATTCGTCCTTTATATATTTCTTTTCCCTGATAATCCTTTGTCTGGACAAGCTCGATACAACTCGGTCCTAGTATGGGACTGAATGCACCGTTTACTTTCCGGCTATGCTTTAGTAGGATCCTCCGGCAAGTGTTTTTACCACCCGGAAGTTCGCTAAAATCACCAAAGCATTCAATAATATCGTACTCAACAACATCAAAACCAAGAATATCACGATAAACTTTCAAACTTTCATCGGCATCATTCACACCAATCACCACTCCGTAAACACCGCCTGTAATTGAATCTGTTTTGAAAACCAGTGAACCTGTCTGAACAATATCCCAGATATTACCGTAAATGTCATTCACAAAAAAATGCTCTGTTCCCGAAGGGTTTTTCACTACTTCCCCGAGTAATGTAAGACCCAGTTTCTGACAATATGCAAAGGCTTTGTGAACGTCTGCAGTATTCAGTTTGCCGATAAATATGCCCAAATCACCTAATTGAAGCTGAAAATCAATATTTTGAGGTGTTTTACCGGTATGTTGCCAAATCTCAAAACCTCCACCTCCCTGCATATTCAATGCCAGGATTGCATGACGACTTCGGGCTTTACCTTCTGTATGCGGAAGCATCAACTCGGCCATGGCTGCTTCTTCAAACATTTTGATATCCATGCCAAAATGTTTGCGATACCAGGCGAATCCTTCTTCAATATTGGTAACGCCAACTCCCAACTGCTGTATTCCGTTGATTTGCATTTTCATGTGAACGATGTATTTCTATTAAACCGGCTTTAAGTTTACCGCCATTTTGTAATATAACCAGGGCAGGAAACGCTTGATATATAACATCAGTAACTCTTTTCCTCCAACCAGAACTTCTTTTTTTTCTTTCCGTAAACCGCGACAAATCTGCTTTGCAGCCTTCTCAGCTGTGATGCCATTGGCTTGTCCGGCATCCATTTTACCATGCTCTTTTCCGTCTTTATCTATGGCAAACTTAGAAATATTCGTTTGAATCCGACCCGGAATCAATACACTAACCCGAATATTATTTTTTGTGTTTTCAGCTAACAAACTCTCAAAATAGCCATGCAGCGCGTGCTTGGAAGCGGAGTATGCCGAACGGTATGGAAAACCAAATTTACCTACCAAACTCGAAGTTACGGCCAATTGTCCACCACCATTGGCGATCATGGATGGTAAAATAGCTTTCGTGAGAGCGACAACACCAAAGAAATTGATTTCCATTATCTTACGATCATTTTCGATGGGCGTTTCTGCCACCAACGAACGCTGACTGATGCCGGCAAACTGATACAACCCGTCAATTTTGCCTACTTCGCTCAGCATTTTTGCTGCTGCCTGCATAATGGAAGCATTGTCCGACATATCCAACACCACAACAATGGCTTCACTGCCATTAATTCTGATTTTGATGGCTGATTCCTCCAAACCACCTGCATCTCTATCAGAAATGATGATTCTGGCTTTCGATTTCGAAATTTCGATCGCAACACTGCGCCCCATGCCTGAGGCTGCACCAGTTATCCAGAAAGTCTTGCCCGAAAATTCCATTTTATCTTTTTCAGCGAAAATACGATTTTTTGGATTGAGCTCTGCTACGTCAGACAAATTGTCGCTAATGTAAAATAAAAACCGCAGAACAAATTACTTTATCATGCGGTTTATTTGGATTATTTCAAATAATCAAGCAATCTATCGCATCGGATAGTTTTTGAAAATTTGGTTCGATTTCATCAGAATATCAACGTATTGCGCTCTTGAATACGCAAAAGGATCTTCCGAATTCTTTGCTGACAGATTGCCTCTGAAATCTTCGAGCGAATTATATTGCTTCGATGCCATCCAAATCTGCATATCTTCGAGCATCTGCGTAATCTGTTTTGGCCCGTGTTTGTAGAGTGTACTAACCACCTGAACTGCATTCGCACCGGCTAATATCATCTTGATAACATCAGCACCACTGAAAACCCCCATCGAAGCACAGATATCTGCTTTCACTTTGCCAAATAACAATCCGGCAAAACGAAGAGCCAAACGATTATCCTGCTCATGGCTCAGGTTATATGGAAAATGATGAGATTCGGTATCAATATTAATATCTGGCTGAAATAACCGGTTAAACAATACAAAACCATGTACATTTTTTTTGTCCATCTCAGCAATAGTGAACAATGGATTTGTATAGAAAGGACTCAATTTTACACTTACCGGAATTGTCACAGCAGCTCTCACACCCTCTAAAACATCCAGTTCTTCATTGATGATACTGCGACCATCAATTTCAAAATCGGAAGGCGTACTATAAAAATTCAATTCGATGGCATCGGCACCGGCATCCTGAAGTTTTACAGCAAATTCGTACCAGCTTTCATCATAAACAGCGTTCAAACTGGCTATCAAAGGGATCGAAAGCGCCTTTTTTGCTTTACTGAATTTATGCAGAAACTCTTCAGGGCCAGCTTCATACAACGATTCCTGAAACAGATTATTCATCTCTGCATTGCGATCATTATAGTCGGTCATGCCTTGATGAAGCTCCAGATTTTCGAGATGAATCTGCTCCTCAAAAAGCGATTTATAGACGATGGCAGCTGCTCCGGCATCTTCCAGTTTCTTTAACATATCAAGATCAGTAACAAGATTACTTGCACCGACAATGATCGGATTCTTCAATTCGAGACCGAGGTATTTTGTGTTAAGATTCATGTTTTTAGGTTTATATTTTAACGATTATCTATCAACAATTAAAGCGGTAAATTTAGGAAAATTTCTTAGTTGATAAAATTTGAAGACAATCTAAATTCATTATAAATTAGAAGACTTATCCATCTTTAAGGCATAAACAGGACTGTCGAAAAGTATATATTTAGTAATTTTGCACTCTAAAAGGATTTTTTCAAAAACATTAACGTAAGTTACTCAAAATAAAATAGATATGGAAAGTAAAAAGAAATTTATCACTTGCGATGGAAACTATGCTGCTGCGCATATTGCGTATATGTTTAGCGAAGTTGCTGCTATTTATCCCATCACGCCTTCGTCAACGATGGCCGAATATGTGGATGAATGGGCTGCATACGGCCGAAAGAATATCTTTGGCGAAACCGTTCATGTTGCCGAGATGCAATCGGAAGGTGGTGCTTCAGGTGCCGTTCATGGTTCTTTGCAAGCAGGAGCATTAACTTCAACTTTTACAGCCTCACAAGGTTTGTTATTGATGATCCCGAATATGTATAAAATCTCGGGCGAATTATTACCAGGTGTTTTCCATGTGAGCGCTCGTAGTTTGGCTGCACAGGCTTTGTCTATTTTTGGTGATCACAGCGATGTAATGAGTGCCCGTCAAACAGGTTTTGCAATGCTGGCAACCGGTAGTGTGCAGGAAATCATGGATATAGCAGCAATCGCTCACCTTGGAGCTATCAAATCACGGGTGCCTTTTTTACATTTCTTTGATGGTTTCCGCACATCTCACGAAATTCAAAAAGTTTCCTATTTTCAAACAGAAGATCTGAAACCAATGGTTGATTGGGATGCGTTACAACGCTTCCGCGATAACGCATTGAATCCTGAGCACCCCGTAACCCGCGGTACAGCTCAAAATCCTGATATCTACTTCCAATCACGCGAAGCGTCCAACTCATTTTATGAGGGCATTCCTGATATGGTTGAAGATTATATGAAAGAATTCAGCAAAATGAGCGGTCGTGAATACCATCCTTTCGTTTATTATGGTGCTCCTGATGCCGAAAATATTATTATCGCTATGGGTTCAGTTACTGAAACCATCCGCGAAACCATCGACTATTTAGCCAAACAAGGCGAAAAAGTTGGATTGGTAGCTGTTCATTTGTACCGTCCTTTCTCAGCAAAATATTTCTTAAATGTTATCCCGCAGACAGTTAAACGAATTGCCGTTTTAGACAGAACTAAAGAAATTGGCGCCAACGGAGAACCATTGCTTTTAGATGTGAAAGATATATTTTATGGCCGCAAAAATGCGCCATTAATAGTTGGCGGACGTTATGGTTTGAGCTCGAAAGACACTACTCCTTCGATGATAGTTTCGGTGTATAATAACCTGAAAATGAATGAACCTAAGACAGGTTTTACCGTTGGAATTGTTGACGATGTCAACTTCCTTTCACTGCCATTGCTTCCCGAAATTAATGTTGCTCCTAAAGGAACTTATGAAGCAAAATTTTGGGGTTTGGGTGCTGACGGAACCGTGGGGGCAAACAAAAACTCAATCAAAATCATCGGAGAATCAACCGATAAATACGCTCAGGCATATTTCGCCTACGATTCAAAGAAATCGGGCGGTATCACCACATCTCACTTACGTTTTGGCGATCATCCAATCCGCTCGACTTATTTGGTAAACCAACCCGATTTTGTAGCATGCCATGTCCCTTCCTATCTTGGTAAATATGACATGACCAAAGGTTTGAAAAAAGGCGGTACATTCTTACTAAATAGCATTTGGGATGCCGAAGAAACTAAATCGAAACTTCCAAATGACATAAAAAAGTATTTAGCTGATAACGATATTCAATTCTATATCATCAACGCAACAAAAATTGCAGATGAAGTTGGATTGGGAGGCCGCACAAATACTATCATGCAATCGGCATTCTTCAAAATTGCCGAAATCATTCCTTACGAACAAGCGGTTGACAAAATGAAATCGTTTATTTTGAAATCGTATGGAAACAAAGGCGAACGTATTGTAAAAATGAACAACGCAGCCGTTGATCGAGGTGGCGAAGTAGAGAAAGTTACTGTTCCTGCTGAATGGGCAAAACTGAAAGTTGGCCTTGATAATATCGATCTATCAATCCCTGAATTTATCCGTAATTTCGTAAATCCGGTTAATGCCATGAAGGGTGATGACCTGCCGGTAAGTGCATTCCTGAATCGTGAAGACGGAACCTTTCCTGCCGGAACAACTGCTTATGAAAAACGTGGTATCGCGGTGAATGTGCCTGAATGGCAGACAGATAACTGTATTCAATGTAACCAATGTTCTTACGTTTGTCCACACGCTTGTATTCGTCCTTTCCTTGTGAATGCCGATGAAGAAGCTAATGCTCCTGAAGGAACTGAGTATCAAAACACAAAAGGAAAATTTGCTCCGCATAAATTCCGTATTCAGGTGAGTACGCTTGACTGTACCGGTTGTGGTAACTGCGCCGATGTTTGTCCATCGCCGGAGAAATCGTTGATCATGAAACCGCTCGAAAGTCAA
>CANNKD010000165.1 GCA_947505205.1 Bacteroidota bacterium
GAGCACAAGCCAAAACCCAACCACAGAAGGTTCTCATACAACCAATGGAAGTGGTACAGGTAGCTTTACAAGTAATATTACTGGACTAACAATTAATACTTTGTATTACCTCCGTGCCTATGCCACCAATAGTTTGGGAATAGGTTATGGTGAGAATTTATCATTTACCTCAAATAATACTGTTGTTGATGTAGATGGAAACATATATGAAACAATCGTTATTGGATCGCAAGAATGGATGGCAGAAAATCTGAAAGTTACCCATTACCAAAATGGAGAGCCTATACCAAATGTAACAGATAACACACAATGGGGTAATTTATCAACTGGAGCATATTGTTGGTACAACAATGATGTTGCTAATAAAAATATCTATGGTGCTATGTATAACTATTATACGGTAGTGGATAGTCGTAATCTTTGTCCAACAGGTTGGCATATTCCCAGTGATGCTGAATGGACAACGCTAACAACTTATTTAGGTGGTGAAAGTGTAGCCGGTAGTAAAATGAAAGAAACAGGAACCACACATTGGAATAGCCCGAATACAGATGCAACAAACGAAAGCGGATTTTTAGGCCTTCCGGGTGGCTACCGTTACAACGATGGTTCATTCTACAACATTGGCAACAACGGCTACTGGTGGAGTTCTACGGAGAACGAGACAAGCGACGCCTGGCTTCGCAAGCTGGGTTACAACTATGGCTACGTACTCAGGACCAACTACGATAAGGCTTATGGTTTTTCTGTTCGTTGCGTAAGGGATTGAAAATTTGGTTATTTTACTATTTATGTATTACCGCGTAGCGGTCGAATTTTTTAAAAATGGCATTACACTCTGAACTACCTGTTTATAAAGCCAGTTATGATCTGTTGTTAGAGATTTTTCAGTTTACGAAAGAATTTAGCAAAGATTATAAGTACACAGTTGGGGAGAGTTTGAAAAAAGAGACAATAGAATTGCTTACACTTATATTTCGGGCCAATAGCCGCCAAGATAAAGCGGTCGTTTTGCAGGAAGCTCGCGAAAGAATAGAAGTTATCAGGTTATTTATCAGGCTAATGAAAGATTTGCAGCAAATAAATATTAAAAAATTTGTACATATAAATGAAAAGGTCGAAGACGTTTCGAAACAATTAACAGGATGGCAAAAAGCGATGAAAGTATAGTTTCCGGCCCGAGTCTGTGTGTGTTACGACATACCGGAGTGTGCCAATTAAATCCGGTAACCCGCTATCAATGCAAATTCCATTATTTGAATAAAATGGTTGTTGATAGCTAAGACAAGAGAGGTTACTTAAGCGTTAGGCCTTCCGGGTGGCTACCGTAACAACAATGGAACATTCAACAACATTGGCAACAACGGCAACTGGTGGAGTTCTACGGAGAACGAAACAAACAACGCCTGGAATCGCAAACTGAATTACAACAATGGCAACGTAAACAGGAACAACAACAATAAGGAAAATGGTTTTTCTGTTCGTTGCGTAAGGGATTTGATGGAAACCAGCCCCGCGAAAGCGGGGCTTTTTTATAAGGGACTATGCAATTTGATTTATTTGATACTAAAGAAAAGGAAAGCCTTACTGAGGCAATGTTTCAGGCATATTTTGATTGCCGAAAGAATAAACGAAATACGATTAATGCGCTTCAATTTGAAAAGCATTTTGAGAAAAATATTTTTCAGTTATGCGATGAAATTAATGCCGGAACATACCAGCCAGGAAATAGTATTGCCTTTATTGTCAATAAACCGGTAATGCGAGAGGTTTTTGCCGCCAATTTTCGTGACAGAGTTGTACATCATTTTATTTATAATAAATTGAATCCCTTATTCGAAAAGGCTTTTATAAACGATTCATTTGCCTGTCGCATAGGAAAAGGTACCCATTTTGGAATAAAGCGGGCAGATGATTTTATTAAAGCTTGTTCGAAAAACTATACAAATGCTTGCTATATATTAAAATTAGATGTGCAAGGTTTTTTTATGCATATTAATCGTACCCTACTTTTCGATCGTTTAATTAAATTTATTCATGAAAATTACCTTGTGTCAGATAAAGCAATGGTTATAGAATTGTGCAATAAAATTATTTTCAATGACCCTACAAAAAACTGCATTATAAAAGGAAAACGTAAAGATTGGGAGGGATTGCCACAAAATAAAAGTTTATTTCATAGTCCACCAGATTGTGGTTTACCTATTGGAAATCTCACAAGTCAGGTATTTGCCAACTTTTATCTAAACTTACTCGATCATTTCATAACAGCGGAATTGGGAATTAACTATTATGGTAGATATGTCGATGACTTTATCATTGTTCATGAAAATAATGAATACCTTAAAAATCTAATTCCACAGATTGCTGAATTTCTACAGTCTCGTTTACAGCTTACACTGCACCCAAATAAGATATACTTGCAACATTATAGTAAAGGTGTGAAATATTTGGGTGCGGTTATTAAACCAAACAGGATTTATATTGCAAAACGGACTAAGGGTAATTTCTATCGTGCAATATTAGAAATGAATAAAATTGTAGAAGTAGAAAAGCTAACAATTGATGAAAAAGCTGAATTTTTGAGCATTATGAATTCTTATCTTGGAATTTTGAAACACTACAGAACCTATAACTTGAGACGAAAAATGATCGAAAAACATCTATCATTAGGTTGGTGGACTTATGTTTATGCAATTCATTACGCTAAGTTTAGGCTAAAAAAATTGAAACATTTGTCCGTTTCAAAAAGGATTGAAAATTTGTCTATTTATTAATTGACCCCGTTCGGCGTAGTTTGCAACTACGTCGGTACAATTTTCAGTCTCGCTACAATTTCTCGGTCTCCTGACCGTTTGTAAATCAACTAATTGTATGTTTTCCCCGTTCGGCGTAGTTTGCAACTACGTCGCTACAATTTCGCGGTCTCCTGACCGTATGTAAATCAACTAATTGTATGTTTTCCATGGCATTGAAAGTAAAACGACATCCATGACTGAACTTAGACCCCCAACCTGATGCAGATTTGCAATCTGCATCCAATAACAAAGGATTTATAATCCAATCCAAGTTTTTCATAGTTTTTGGTAGCTATTGATCATTGGTTTTAGTCAAAACAGGACGTAAAGTTAAATAGTGAAAGCTCTTATTAAAGAATATTGCACAAAACTTAAATAAGAAGTATCTTTGTTTAAAAATTCAAAACAAGATGAAACAGTTTCATGCCGGACAATATATTAGTCAGGGTTTTTACAAAAGCTTTCAGCCATCACTTATAAACCGTCAATGGCAAATTGATAATATGGAGGTGATACAACTACTTAGTCAGGCAGATAGGGAATTGGGCAGACTTGATATGTATTCGAACTACATTCCAAATACTGACTTATTTATCAGCATGCATGTGTTGAAGGAAGCTACGCAGAGTAGTAAAATCGAAGGAACGCAAACCAATATGGAGGAGGTATTGCTCGATAGAGACGATATCCCACCTGGCAAACGTGATGACTGGGAAGAGGTTCAGAATTACATCAAAGCAATGGAATCAGCAATAATAGCCTTAGAAGAATTGCCACTGTCTTCAAGATTGATTCGCGAAACACACCGGATTCTCTTACAGGGTGTTAGAGGTGCGAAAAAGCAACCTGGCGAATTCAGAATCAGTCAAAACTGGATTGGTGGAGCCACCATCAGCGATGCTCATTTTATTCCTCCTGTGTATACATCTGTACCGGAATTAATCAGTGATATGGAGAAATTTATTCACAATGAAGAGATTTATATTCCGGAGCTTCTCAAAATCGCCTTACTACACTATCAATTCGAAACCATTCACCCTTTTCTTGATGGCAATGGCAGAGTTGGTCGTTTACTGATTCCACTTTATCTGGTAAATAAAGGTATTTTGAAGAAGCCAATCCTGTATCTATCTGATTTTATGGAGACTCATAGAACACTATATTACGATAATTTAATGCAAGTGCGTGAGAACAACAATTTAACGCAATGGTTTAAGTTTTTTCTTGTTGGAATAATAGAAACTGCCAAAAAAGGTATTACGACTTTTGATGGTATCATGCAGTTGCAAAAACAGAATGAAATAAAGATACAGAGTTTGGGTAGTAGGGCTGCCAATGCTCAAAAAGTAATAAATTTACTCTATCAACGACCCGTGATCAATGCAGAGAAAGTAAGTAAAGTATCAGGTTTGTCAATGCCTTCATCATACAAGCTGATTGAAACACTGGAAAAGGTAGAAATATTAAAAGAGGTCACAGGAGGTCAAAGAGGTCGCTCCTATATTTTTGAAAACTACATAAATCTCTTTAGATAGATCGCTGACAGAAGAAAGCCAATGTGTCAAGTGGTTTATTTGATGAATTTTCTGCTGTTATATAACTTCTAATCAATATTATTTTGTTATTTTGTTCCGCTATACTAACGCACCGCCCAATGAAAAAATCATTGATAATCATTATTCTAAGCATTTGTTCGTCAGTACTCTGGTCACAAAGTGCTGCCGATATAAAAGCCAATCCAAACGAATACCTATTTGGTGAAGGGCATGGTGCCACCGTTGAACAAGCTGATAAACAGGCACTCAGTGAGTTAATCAGTCAGATTTCGGTCAATGTCGAAAGCAGGTTTTCGATGGATGTATTGGCTGTAGATGATTCGCGTAAGAAAGAGGAATCATTTAAAAAAGAAAAGGTTCAATCGGTTGTAAATACTTACTCCAATGCCACGCTTACCAATACTGAACGGCTTATCCTTTCAGACGAACCCGAAGCAAAAGTGTTGCGTTATATCCGCAAAGAAGATGTGCAGAAAATATTTGATCAGCGTAAAAACCGCATCCTCGATTTTGCCGATGAAGCAGACAAATATATTGCTCAGGCAAAGGTAGCCGATGCACTCAAATACTATTATTGGGCACTGATATTACTGAAATCTCATCCCGATGCCAATTACCTTACAATTGTACGGGACGGACAACCAAGTCCGCTCATCAACTGGCTTCCTGCACGCATCAACGATGTTTTTGATAACCTGAACATCCGCATTTCCGGTTGGCAGAAGGAAGCCACCTACCAGGTCGCCAACCTGGGTATAACCTATAAAAATATTCCGGTTGAGAATTTCGATTATACCTGGTTCGATGGCCGCGACTGGGGTGCTGTCACTTCCGCAAAAGACGGTATCGGATTCATCGAAATGCCGGTTCAGAGCAATTTCAGCTCCATAAAAATGAAAGCTGAATATATGTTTACCGGTGAAGCTCGCGCTGATAAAGAGTTAGAACAGGTGATGTCGGCTACGGATGCTGTTCCTTTCCGTAAGGCACATATTGAAATTAGGGAAATTACCGTAACTCCCACGATTGAACCAATCAGTCCGGTTGCCGTAACCACCATGAACAGCAGCAAAGTTTTGGTAGTTGATGATGTTTCTCAATTCCAACCCATCATCAAATTGGTGTCAGATGCCTTGCTGAATCAACAACCCGAAACCGTAAAACAATATTTTACCATTGAAGGTTTTGCCATGCTCACCCAACTTAGTTCTTATGGAAAAGCGGTTCCGATGTCAGGCAACGAATTGAAAGCAATGAGTTCAAATGGCAAAACCATCGTCAGACCATTGAAAATGGGATTCAGTTTCAGTAACAATAAAAAGTTTGTCGAAGACCTTGTTTTTGCATTCAATGAGCAGAACAAAATTGAAAGTCTCGCTTTTGGCTTAAACCAAACTGCCCTCAATGATATCCTCAGTAATGATGCCTGGCCACCAGAAGAACGACTCACCATCATCACTTTTTTAGAACACTATAAAACAGCTTATGCTCTCAAACGCATAGATTATATCGAATCCATCTTTTCCGATAAGGCATTGATTATCATTGGTTCAGTGTTAAAGATGAATCCTACTGCGGAAAACAAATTCCAGAGTCAGATCATCACCTACAACAAACTTGATAAAGCCAGTTATATCAAACACTTACAAGCCTCTTTCAGAAGCAAGGAATATATCAATATCGAGTTCGAAGACAATGAAGTCCGGCGTGGAACATCAAAGGGAGGAAAAGGAAATTTATATGGTATCCAGATCAAACAAAACTATTTTTCAAGCAATTACGGCGATTCCGGTTACCTTTACCTTCAGGTTGAGTTTCCTGATCCCGATACACCAGTGATTTACGTAAGAACCTGGCAACCGGAGAAACAACCTGATGGCAGCATTTACGGCATGGAGAATTTTTAAAGCATATATAGAAATTGAAGAATTGATGAAAAGGACAATCCTGTTTTTCTTTTTTCTCATCCTTGGATTGGGTTCGATTGCTCAAAGCATTTCCGTGAAGTCTTTTCGCGCTTTACCAAACGATATGGATGCCCGTCAGAATTATCCCGAAAAGGATCTGAACGGAGATATATGTGCTATTATTAAAATAGCCACACTTGAAAAAGGATTTTCCTTTGATATTGGTAGCTTGGGCATTACCAAAACCGAGCAAAAAGATGGTGAAATATGGATTTGGATTCCACGTGGTGCCAAAAGAATAACCATTACGCACAAGGCATTCCTGCCATTGCGCGATTACTTTTTTACGGAATCGATACAGGAAGGGGTATGCTATGAGTTGATACTTGTATCCGGTAAAGTTGTCACTACAGTGGTTGAAGATGAAATAAAAACAATTTGGTTTATTGTGAATAGTAATCCTTCTGGTGCAGATGTATATATTAATGATAAACAAAAAGGTGTTACACCATGCACAATTAAATTTCCTGTCGGAAGCTATTCATACCGCCTTGAAAAACCTTTTTACAACAGTGATGCAGGAAAATTTGAAATTACTGGTGAAGAGACCAACGGTAGAAAAGAAATAAATTTAACCTTATCACCAGCATTTGGTTATTTGAATTTAGTCACTGAACCTGAAAATGGAGCGTCCGTATTTATTGATGATATTGAACAGTCTGTAAAAACACCTTTCACAAGTGATAAACTTAAGTCTGGTAAACACAAAGTGACTGTAAAAAAAGATATGTTTCAACCAAAGAGCATCGATGTAAATATTTTAGATGGTCAAACTTCTGCTGAAACAATTACATTATCTCCGAATTTTGCCAACGTATCAGTCAATATTCAACCAATTGATGCAGATATTTTAGTAGATGGCCTAAAAGTCTCTTCCGGTCCTTTTAAAGGACGCATTCTTGCTGGAGTGCATTCTTTTGAAGGTGTCAACAACAAGTATTATCCAGATAAAAAAAACATGAATATTCTTGAAGGGGAAGATGTGATTATCAATCTTTCACTTCAACCACGTCTTGGTAATCTCGACGTTATGAGCTCTCCTATTGATGCAGATGTATCTTTAAATGGCCAACCCAAAGGAAAAACGCCTATCTCTTTAACTAAACTTACAATTGGCACTTATGAAGTTAAGATTGAAAAGTCAGGGTTTGAATCAATCATACGGAATATTGAAGTTAAAGAAGGCGCTACAGCGGAAA
>CANNKD010000166.1 GCA_947505205.1 Bacteroidota bacterium
GAAATATGAGGTAATTTCATTTTCGGAAAACGCATCTGAAATTTCGAGTTTTGCCGTTCCGCTGATTGTTTCTTTCCCTGTATTCACGATTTTCGCCTGAACAAAAGCCGTGTCACCTTCACGGTAAAAGCGTGGAAGATTTGGCATAATCATCACATCTTTCGAAGCTGTGAAAGTGTATTCAGCTGTTCCGGTTTTTAGGTCTTTTGTGTATGCAAGTAGCATCAATTTCCATTTCGTCAAGGCATCAGGAAGGTGAAAACTGAAACTTACATTTCCTTCATTGTCAGTTCTCAACTGTGGATAAAAGAAAGCCATTTCGTTGAAATTTGTTCGCATCGATTTTATATCTTCCTGAACCTTAGTATTTTCTTGGGCAGTTTTTTCGATCGCGATTCCTTCAGCTAAAACTAATTCAGCATCCTCTTTAATAACAGGAGCAGTAAATTTTACGGAGCCCTTCATCGCGCCATCAGCCATAAAATAGGGACGCCCAAAATTTCTGTTAAACTGAGATAATCCAAACCAATTAAGTGTTGGATTGACAATTGGTTGCGGATAATATGGATTGGTATCCAAATAATAAAGAGAAAAAGAACTAACCCTACCGAAACCCTCGTCAAACGACCAGCCAGAAATTTGTGAAACACCCGGCAATACTGAGAAATACAAACCATGTGTCACAAACTGATCGAGTGAAGCATCATACATTGTCGCAAGTAACTCTGATTGAAGCGTTTCTCCAATTTTGCTTTTCACCGAAATAGTCCATTTTTCATTTGCACCGGGAGTTAATCTTTCGCGTTTTGTTTTGAGCTGGACATCAAGCATTTTATTTGTAAAAGGAATATTTACATTCAATACTTTGTCCACCAAGCGATTGTATCGAATAGAAGTAAATTCACATTGCAAACCTCCACGGTCAGTTTCCTTTACGGTGTAAGGAATTTTAATTCGTCCGTCACTCACATTCATCCATTCGCTCCGGATTATTCGTTCTCCCGAACTGAGTTGAACCAGTACTTTACAGTTTTTAGCCACAGATCCGAATTGGAAAGTTACGGTGTCGTCCGGTTCAGCCGTGTTTGATGACACAAAAGCCCAATCCATTGTTTTAACAGAAACTTCATCCGAAAATTCGTCAAACAGATTAAATTCTTTGACTATTTTCACATCATTACCATAATTATCCTTCGAACTAAGCACCACATAATAAGCACCTTGCACCCACTTTTGTGCCTCTGATGGAAAGAGTTTTCCCAAACTGTCAACTTCAACCGCTTTGCTGTAAACCAGCTTTTTTTGTCGATTTTCAACTTCAGATGAACGATAAAAATCGTCCAATGGAAAATATTTCTTCAATTCCTTGTCTGATAATAATTGTCTATCGACTGGCTGAAATTGGTTCGTTCTCGTAAAACTATCCGAAATCAGAGAATAAAAGGTAACAGCAACAGTCGCTTTCACACCTCTTCCCTGAAGATTTGAAGTGCTGATTGTATATTCATCAAGTTTTGAATTATTGATTTCGCCCACCGCATTCGTATTGATAATCAATGCATTGGAAGAAGCACTCAGGGTGAAAATTCCAGTACGCGTTTCACCATTTCGATCGGTAACATCAACGGTTATAGTGTAAACATAAACCGGATTGAAATTTTGATTGCTATTTTCGTCAGGAATCAGTCGGAAATCAACGTTAAAACTACCGTCCTTTTTTGTAAAGGATTCTCCATTGGTGATAATGGTTTTTTCATCACCAAAAGGAGGCCAGCCCCAACAATATCGCCAATAAGGAAATTGCTGTCCACGTTCAACTTTATACGTAAAGACAACGCTATCGAGTCCGAATCCGGCAAAGGCCATTGCTTTGCCTTTCAGCGTAACCATTTCATTTAAAGTAAATTGCTTATCAGGTGCTTCCACTTTAACCTCAAAAGTCGGGCGTTTGTATTCCTCCACGTTAAAGCTCACCGAACCATGCTCTGATTGTAAACGCATACTTCCATTAAGTAAACCTGTTGGAATGGAGAAACTTCCTTCAAAAGAACCAAAATCATTTGTCATCAGTTTTATAGAACTGATTTTCTGATAATTAGCATCGTAAAATGTTATTTCTTCGGCATGATTTGCTTTAATTTCTTTGTTAGCTCCTTCCGATTCGAGCACAATGCCTTTGAAGAAAACGATTTGTCCTGGGCGATAAATGGCACGATCTGTAAAGAAATATGTTTGAATATGTTTGTCTCTGTCCTGTTTATATGAATATGTACTGAAATAATTACCACTATACAATGTATCTCTGGCACTTTCAATTTCAATGGAAAATGAACGATTTTCGTTAATAATTGCCCTATCTATAACAAATTTTCCTTCGTTTGAGGTGGTTAATTTGCCTAGAAATTCTTTTGTGTAAGTTCGTGTATGATATTCGTAATTTCTTGATTTTATGTGTACTACAATATTTTTTATTGGTTTCCCTGTTTCGCGATCAAGCAAATAAAAGATATTTTTGTCATCCGTTCTGCTATGAATATAACTTAGCCTACTAACCTGAAATTGAGCAATCTCAATCAAATTTCCGTTTGAAAAGGATGAATCGGGTGAAGCCAACAAAATCCATAATCCTGTTTCGAGTTTTGGAAGATTTAAAATTGTTGAATGTGCGTGATAATCATTTTCGAAGGGAACTCTGATATTCCAGCTGAATTCTGGAATCAGTTTCAAAATTTCTTCGCTTTGCCGATCCTTGTTGCCATCGAATAATTGCTCCATCAAAGATTGAGAAATCTTAGCTAATCTAAAGTGAATATTTGTAATATTCTGAAATTCAGCTCTAAAAGCAATGGGTTTGTTTGGCAATTCTACATTTTGAATTTCCAGATTCAAGGTCTTTTTAAGGATTTGTTGTTTAATCAGTTCACAAGATTTTGCACCACGGCTTTCCGGAAATTGTGCAATAGCATCTTCACAAATTTTCAGTGCTTTGCTTGCATTCCAGCGTGCAACCGAATCTTGAATAAAATCTGTGTTGTATGGTTGATCGAGTAAAAAACGAGCACGCAAAGCTGCTGCCTCCGTTGAAACAGCATATTGAATTTTCTCAAGTTGCAAAGTTTCAAGTACTTTCAAATAATTTATGTTTGTGTCTTTTTGTTTGCTCATAAGATTTCTCACGAGCTCGAAGCGTTGCAAATCACAATAATAATAGGCATCGGGATTTTTATCGTTGAGATGAAATTGAATCAGCTGTTGCAATAATTGCAAGGCTTTCACCTTTGGATTTTCAGAATCAGCAAATTTCACTTTAATAAAATTAGCTCCTCTTGCCCATGCCCTTGCATCGTTAAATTCTTGACTTGCAACTGGTTTCTGTATTCCGGCATCAGTAGAAAGATAATAGGCTATCAGGCGCTGAACCAGAAAATCATACACCGTTGGCTGAATTGTAAGCGATTCTTCCGCTGTGTTTTCGAGTATATCTTTATAAACAGAAAGGCTAAATGCTTTTAAAAGTGACGTTTCTTCAACAGAAGCTTCATAATGCATTTTTATAACCGTCTGCAATTTTCCCAGATCCCACTCATTCATATCTTCCGAATCGTTATTTACAACATTCGTTCGTTCGAGCCACTCATATCTATGTTGTTGATAATAAAACATATACAATTCAGCAAGAATCGAATGTAACCATTGTTTGGAAGGGCTTTTCAAAAAATCAAATTGCGATTTTGCATAATCAATTGAAAGTTGAAGATGATCTTCTTCGCTCATTTCAAACAGTTTGAAACGAAACAAAATTGATTTCAATAATTGTGGATCGTTTTTTTCTGCTTTAGCTTTATCATACACTATATCAAGTGTTTGCAAGGCTGTTTTTGGAAGACTTTTGTCAACTGCAGAATCTATTTCTTTCCAGAGTTGATCGAAAGATTTGGGGTCATCGGAGGCAAAACCGGAATGAGAAATGAGTAAAATTCCAAGAAAGAACAATACACGCAACGAGGCTGGTTTCATAGTGATTCGCATTAATGAACGGTTTGATTAAAACCAAAAAAAAACAAAAATTAAGCCAAAGAAAAGGAATTACATTAATCGGTTTTGGATTCGATTGGGTTTTTAATGTGTTTATATTCAATAAGTTCCATTTTTACACTCCCAACAATCACCTTGGCTTCGGTAAGTATTGGCAGGTGGTTTTTATCGTCTGTAACCCAAACAGTAACCGGATAAGCATCTGAAAACACCTCACCGGTGGCCATCATTGGGGCAATCTTCAAACAACGGAATGTACCCAAAGCTGTTTTAATGACTTCAGTACCCTTGTATTTGACTTTACTGTTATAAACAGAGTCATTTAACACAAAATCAATGAAATAGTTACTATCTGCATCGAAATTATTCAAGTTCAAAGTTCGCATGAAAAACAAGGCGGAAACAAAATCCTGTACATTTTCAGGTATTTTAATTTTCTTCTTTCGGCTCTCCGAAAAGGCCTGATCGTGATAAAAATACACCTCGTCATCCTTCGTATAACCACCTTCGCGTGTTCGTCTGATAAACAAATATGGAATCATCGCTTCCTTATCAACAAACGACTCGAACCGATCACGAACCTTGTAAAACCAGTTAAACGCGCCCTTGCTTTTTCCTTCACCAACAATATGCCAGACATCACGGCCATTAAACTGTTCTTTATTCGACTTAACCTCAATAGTTGCTTCACCTGCCGTCATGTTGCCGGTTATCAGTGAGTTATAATAAACTGAATATCGAGTAAACTCTTTATCGTCGAATGCTTCGTTGGGATGATTGCGCAAGGCCTGCCCTTTTCCTGAAAAGGAAAAGAACATCATGCAAAGAAATAAACTTCGGCTAAGCCAACTTTTCATCAGAATCAATTTGCATTTGTTTTAAGAAATATTGACTAAACAACCACGTTTACAATGCGTTGTAGGACGACGATAATTTTTTTAATCTCTTTTCCTTCGATCCATTTTTGTGCTTCCTCTGAACTCAACACCACTTTTTCAACTTCTTTGATATCCATTGTGAACGGAAGATCAATTTTGAAACG
The DNA here is from genome assembly GCA_947505205.1 of Bacteroidota bacterium. Classification (GTDB taxonomy): domain Bacteria; phylum Bacteroidota; class Bacteroidia; order Bacteroidales; family F082; genus CAJBPB01. The sequence goes on from CANNKD010000166.1 coordinate 5,078, forward strand.
TGTTTTACCATTAAACGAAACGGGATACGAAAAAGTATCTTCAACCAGATATGATTCGTTTAGATCAGGGAACTTTTGTTTTACAACTGATTCATTATGACCGAGTAACATCCACAATTCTTCTGCAATATGCGGAGCATAAGATGTAATCAGTAAAGTTAACGGCTCAAGAATTTCACGTTTGTTGCATTTCAATTCGGTCAATTCGTTAATACCAATCATGAAAGCAGAAATGGCTGTGTTGAACGAGAACCTCTCTGTGTCATCTTCAATCTTTTTGATGGTTTTGTGAAGCGATTTCAGTTCGTTTTTACTGGCTTTTTCTTCCGAAACCATAAACTCATTTTGTTCATTATGAAATAGCCGCCATAATTTCCTGATAAAGCGAAAAACACCTTCAATGCCTTGCGTGTCCCATGGTTTTGACTGCTCTAATGGACCAAGAAACATCTCGTATAACCGAAGTGTGTCGGCACCGTATTTCTCAACCAGCTCGTCAGGATTTTGAACGTTATATTTCGATTTAGACATTTTCTCAACTTCCCATCCACAAACATATTTGCCATCTTCAAGTATAAATCGTGAATCTGCTAAATGTGGTTGCCAGACTTTAAATGCCTCTATATCAAGTATATCGTTGTGAACCAAACTGATATCAGTGTGAATTGGATCTGTGTAAACTTCACGGCCTTTAATGTTCTTCGAGACAAAAACACTTCCCACATTCATGGCTTCTTTTTCATCGAAAACCTTAACTTCTTCACCTTTGATCACGGCTCTAATCTTCTCAATAATACCTTCGAAATCATCAACAAATTCACGAATCGGAATCAGTAAAAGCTTATAACCTCTTTCTTTGCTGTATTCTTTGTAATAATCTGCAACTTTTTCAAGCGCAGCCATTCTCCTTACTTCAATAATGAGTTTTATTTCCTCACTAAAAAAGTCAAATTTTCGATGTCCATCACGAAAATCCTGAACGAAACTTACGCCTAACTGCTTGTCTTTTAGTCTTTCCCAAAGGATGAATTCAGCCATTTTCTCCAGATTAGCGCGATAAACCATACTCGATCGCCCTTGAATCATTCCTTGATTGATCAGTTTTTTAAACGGCTCCTCTTTCTTTGCCAAACCAATATCGAACAAAAACATATTCCAGAAACGCGCATAAATCAAATGACCGGTCGCATGCTCAGCTCCACCAATATATAAATCGACATTTTCCCAATAACCAACGGCTTCTTTCGAGAAATATTCATTCGTATTTTGAGAATCCATATAGCGTAAATAATAGCCGCTCGATCCGGCAAAACCGGGCATCGTATTCGTTTCCAAAGGAAATCCATCGCTGGTTTGCCAGTTTTTTGCACGCGCCAGTGGTGGTTCTCCATTTTCTGTTGGAAGATATGCATCGACCGGAGGCAATTGCAACGGAAGTTGCTTTTCGTCCATTGCATAAGGCATGCCGTCTTTGTAATAAATTGGGAAAGGCTCACCCCAGTATCGTTGGCGACTGAAAATGGCATCACGCAACCTAAAATTTATTTTTCTTTTTCCAATTAGTTTTTGTTCTGCCAGAGCGATCATAGCCTGCATGGCAGGTTTAACTTCCATACCATTAAATTCGCCCGAATTGATCAGTACGCCTTCTTTGGCATCGTAAGATTCATCCCAGTCTGATGGATCAGAAGGCTCGACTCCAGACTTGTTAATCACCTGAATGATAGGAAGTTCAAAATAACGAGCAAAAGCAAAATCGCGGCTGTCATGTGCCGGAACAGCCATGATAGCGCCGGTTCCGTAACCCATCAGCACGTAATCGGCAATCCATATCGGAATTTCCTTATTTGTAAAAGGGTTTATCGCATAAGATCCTGTAAACGCGCCACTTACCTTCTTCACCTCGGCCATGCGTTCACGTTCCGAACGGTTTTTGGTTTTTTTGATATAGGAATCAATTTCTTGTTTCTGTTCGGTAGTTGTGATGCTGCCAACCAATTCATGTTCAGGCGCTAACACCATAAAAGTAGCTCCAAAAATGGTATCTGGACGCGTTGTAAAAACTTCGATATTTTCTTCAGTACCTTCTATTTTAAACTGAATTGATCCGCCAATCGATTTACCAATCCAGTTTCGTTGAATATCTTTGATTGATTCTGACCATTCAATATTTTCTAATCCTGAAAGCAAACGATCGGCATAAGCTGAGATTCGTAATGACCACTGTTTCATTAACTTACGCTCAACAGGATGACCGCCTCTTACC
>CANNKD010000167.1 GCA_947505205.1 Bacteroidota bacterium
CCATTCGTCCAACTGACCGTCATCTGGTCATATAAGACATTAGAAAACACGATATTGTACGCCTGGGTAGTAGGCGTTGGTGCTTCAACAGTATATTCATGAGCCCCCATCGAAGGATAGGAAGTGCTACGGGTCGTTTCATCATAATCTGTTGTAATTCCGGTTCCTGTAGCAGCAATTAATGTAGTTGCTGATGGCAGATAATTTGCAGCCAATGTTCCGCCTGCACTTGCAAAGACAGGATCCGTATTCAAGCTATGTGCATCCTGAAGTGTGAATCCCTGCCATGCATCTAGTGTTATAAAATAAAAGCTCGGCCCTCTTTTACCCATAACGCCTCCGGTATTAGGAGCATAGTAATCATTATTGTCTATCGTAAGGCCCGGGAGGCTTAAATCAGATTGAAGCCGTATGGCACACTGTCTCTTAAGTGTGGTTCCTGTCCTTGCATTTACAATGATATTGTTCCTGATGTTTTTGATATTTTCGGAACTGATACTAATAAAAGCATGGGTCATCTGGGATCCGACACCGGCATTTCCACCCAGATACACTGTATTAAAATAGAATTCGAGATCATTCGATGCCGGGCACTCTTCATTAATACCATTCACCGAATAATCACCATTTAAATTTGAACCAAGTGTGATAATGTTGTTTGCAAAGGTGGTCGTTCCTCCAATAATCTTCAGTCCCATGATTCCTGCACCATAATTTGATGAAGCTACACTCAGACTGTGAACAAAGTTTCCGGATACCACATTCGTTCCGGTAGTTCCTCCGCTGTAATATATCCCAGTAACAAGGGGTGATACAGATGTTGAATTCGTATTCGAAAGATTATAAATCGTATTGCCCGAAATGGTCTGTCCGGCTGCAGTGCTGGTCTGGCATATACCGATTACCGAGGCTGTGCTGCTTGTTGAATTATTAGCATTTGCAATGCTGAGATCTCTCACGGTATTACCCGAAATTGTGTTGATCCCCGATGTGGTTGCTATTCCTTTGACAAGCCCGACGCCTGAAATATTTGAGTTCGTGGAACCATTGGTGAGCTTGGATACCATATTCCCGCTTATCGAAACGTTTCCGGTGCCTAAGCTGTAAATCCCGAATACATTTTGTGATGCGGCAGTTGAAGGGGACGCAGCATAAATGCTATTGCTGGTGCCTGCATCGGTGCTTCCAATGGTGTTGTTGCTTATGGTCCTGTTTCCACCTCCCCGACTGCTAATTCCGTAAATATTAATCGCGTTGCCGGAATTGGTATTTGAAGTGGTAATAGCGCCAATAATATTATCATGGACTACCACCGTCCCTTCAGTACTAAGAAAGATCCCGTAAAAAATACCGATGGCACTCGTTGAGAAGTTGATGGAGGCATTCCCTGTTGGTGCTCCAATAGTGTTGGCCGATGTTGTTCCGATATTTACATCGCCTGCTTCGACCATAATTCCAAACCAATTGCCAGATGCATTGTTTGCATAAGAAAAGTTCCGGATAGTATTACCCTGAACGCTGGTGGCTGTTCCTGTGCCTACATTCAGCTTGATTGCTGTAAATGCATTGTCGGAAGTGGCTGCTGTTTTTGTCCAGGCAGAACCACTGCATGAGGATGATTGTCCGCCGATAAAATTATTGCTTACGATAAATCCATTTCCCCCTAAAGAGTAGATGTTTATACCCATGTAATTCACTGAAGCTGTTGGTACAAACGAGGCCGTTTCATATAAACTATTCCCGGTAATGGACCAGGCCGTATTGTAATCCCCGAGATTTATTCCGTAAGAGAGCGTACTTCTGTTACAGAAATCATAGATATTGTTATTGCTGATTGTATTACCACTATTTTCTTTTCCTGAGCTGCCGATGGAACCGATTGCATTGATAGGCCGGTTGGCATCGGCCGCATTGGTTATATCGTTCAGGTTGATGGTGTTATTATCGTTTCCGGTTGAACCAGTGCTTGTAGAGAAATAAATGACTCCTCCACTGACAGTTGTTGAAGAACCTTTAATGGTGCAATAGCCTACGGTATTGCTGCTGGCATCGTTGATGAAGCGGATGGTAGATGTTTCTGAAGTTGCAGATGTGCTGGTATTGGTGATGATCAGGTCTTTTGTGCTACCGGTAGCATTGACTCTTCCGTCAATGGTAACATTATCAGCCCCATTCAAATCAATGAGGGGTGCCGCTTGGTTTCCGCTTATTGAAAGGCCGGAGACCGTTGGATAAATTGTTATAGAGGTATAACCGGATCCGACTGCCATTGTCGGACTATAACCACTGTAATATAGAACAGCACTTGAGGCTTCTGTTGTACTTGCATTAATTGTGATTGTAATTACGCCTTTATGTGTGCCAAAATTAATGGCATCAAAGGCGGCTTTTAAAGTTAAATAAGGTGACGGACCAATTGTACCTAATGTTGCGGATACTTCAACAGCCGGAATAGGTGACAAGCCCGGAATAGGATTCACTGCTGGTGTTGCACCTGGTGTATCATAGGTAAAGGATTGAAAATAAGGATATGACCTGAAACCACTTGATGCTTCAACCATAGTCCATACACCTGTTCCTGCCGTAAAATCCCAGCTCCCGGCGGTGAATGTTGCCAGTGTTTTCATTTGATAGGTTGTTTTGCCTGTTCCTCCGGCACTTGAAGCCTGCCCGGATGTTTGCATATCCCAGAAACTATTATTCGTAGTTCCTCCATCGCCTACACCGCCAACCAATCCACCGGAATGTGAAGCGATAACTGGCACACTGCCTGCTGAATAGGATTTGTTTATGGTTCCACCCCAATTGGTACCAACCAACCCGCCATAATAATCGGCTCCTGTAACACTTGCAGTTGAATAAGCATTGGTAATCGATGCATAGCTATTTATACCAACAAGCCCGCCACAGTCGCCATTAACACTGGTAACACTGCCACTGGTATAAACATTACTGATACTTCCGGGGGTATAATTAAATCCAACCAAACCGCCTACCCGATAACGACCAGAAACAGTTACATTGATCAGACCCACATTACTGATTGTTCCGGTAGAGTATCCAAACAATCCGATATTATCAGATCCTGAACGGTTGATATTTAAGCCATCAATGGTATGGTTATTACCGTTGAAATTGCCTGAGAAAGTTGCAAGCGGTGCCCAACCGGCATTACTGTTTGCTGTTGCTGAAGCAAAGCTTGCATAACCAGTGCTGCTGGCATCTAAATCATTGTCTAAAACAAAATAGGACGAAAGGTTTAAACTAATATTGTGCAATTGCTCCCAATCTGTTATGTGATAAGGATCTCCTGATGTTCCGGTTCCTCCGGAATAGGTCAGCTTTTCTAAACCCGGAATAGGATTCACTGCCGGCGATGCGCCCGGTGTGTCATAGGTAATAGCTTGTAAATAAGGATATGATATATAACCACTGGCAGCTTCTTTTATATACCAAACACCTGTACCTGCTGTAAAATTCCACGTCCAGGTCAAGAATGTGGCCTTGGTTTTCATTTCGGCAGTGGTTTTGCCAAGTCCACCGGAACTTAAGGCCTGGCCGGATGTCTGGGTATCCCAGAAACCATCGTTATTATTAACATTATTAGATCCAACCATGCCTCCCTTATTGGTTGATCCGGATACAAATCCGGCAGAGTAAGATTTTGTAATTGCTCCATTATTATTATTTCCAACCAGGCCGCCAATAGCATTTGTTCCGGATGCAGATCCAATTGCATAACAATTTGAAATACTTGCGAGATTATTTAAATTATGCCCAACCAGACCGCCCACCATATTAGCTCCACTTACATTTCCTTTGGCATAACAGTCTGTGATATTCTTTTCATTTCTCCCCGCCAGTCCGCCACGTTCATCACCTGTTCCTTCTACTACTCCTGTGGCATATGATTTACTTATGTTTCCGACATTGGTTCCTACAAGCCCACCCCGCATAACCCCATCGCCTCCCACACTTCCTGTCGCGTATGAACTTATGATGGTTCCGCTATTATATCCGACCAGCCCGCCTCCAAGAAATCCTAATCCGGTTACATTCGCCTTAGAATAGGAATTTGAGATGGTGCAATAAGTCCAAGTATAACCAACAAGTCCACCGACCATGCAATTACTGTTAATTATTGAATTTCCAACTACCGTTCCGGTTGTGTAAACATTTGAAATTGTGCAATATTTAGCTTCTCCAACCAATCCACCAGTAATTATTTTGCCACTGACATTTACATTCGTCAAACCCAGATTACTGATACTGCCGCTTGTGTAAACATATCCAAACAAACCAATGTTATCTGTTGCGGGGCGATTAATGTATAAATTACTTATGGTGTGATTTTGTCCATCATAATTGCCTGTGAAATTGGTGGTGGAGTTTCCGATGGGTGAAAATCCATAAAAACCGCCGCTTCCGTTCGAATTCCAGCCGGAAGTCGCTGTTGCATTAATATCCGCAGTCTGGATAAAATATAGACTCCAATCTGCTGAATGTTCGCTCAGATATTGCAAATCAGTCAATGTAGAAATCTGGTATGGGGTCTCTAACAAACCATTTCCACCTGAATAGGCCGGAGCAGGAATAGGGGTGGCTAATGTGCCAGAACCAGTCGAGCCATTGGCATTCATGTTCGTCCATCCTAAGAGGAGTACTAAAATTGTAAAAATCTTTTTCATATATACTTGTATTTTCGTCAGATTATTCATTTGATTCATCTTTTATTTATTGAAAAAAATCAAATTCGAGTTTTATCATTTTTAAAATCAGATACCCGTTATTTAGTAAAGATTGAAGAGCTTTGAATTTGGTATTTCTTTCTTCCCTTCAATCAACCACCATTTTCGGCAAGAAATCTCTTGCCAATTAAATAATTTAAATCATCTATATTAACCGGCTTGCATATTACCTCATCGCAACCCGAAAGCACCGCCATCGTAAATGGTGTCATCCCAAAATACTCTATCAAAACAATAAACGGTTTTGGTGTACATCTCAATTTTATATATGAAATAATTGTGTACACCAAGCCTCCTCCAAAACCTGCATCCAATAAAATAAGATTGGGAATATAGTTAAGTTTGAACAAGTCAAGCATCGCGTCTACTTCACTAAAATGCTTTAGTTGTATGCGACTATTCTGACTTAATGTTGCCGCTAAACTTGTAGGTACCTCATTGCCCTGATCTAGTATCAAAATATTAAAAATGGCTTCAGTTCTTTTATTCATTATTTTTATTTCCTTCACACCAAATATACCTGATGTACTAGTAAAACCAGCACGAATCACAGATAAAAAACCTTTACATTACCTTTATATGTAATGTTATTAGCCTGTATATAAGCTTATTGATCAACTATTCTATTTTGGATATTATAGCCAAATAGCAGGTAAACGGATAGGTAAACCAGCTTTTATAGATGTGAAAAAATAAATGAAGTGGATTTTGATCCTTTTTTAAAGACCTTTAGGTTTGTTTTAATATTTTCATAAAACACTGCATATATGCACTTTAATCAAATCAATCAAAACAGAGGAAATTTTGTATTTCAGATACGGACAAGCTAAGGGCTTACAGGTTTGATCACCCATTTTTTTATTGTCATGAAAATTTCATTTAAGCCAATAGGTTTGGCCAGATAATCGTTACACCCACACACAACGGCATTGTTAATAGAAGTCTGCGAAACAAAAGCCGTCAAAATTACGATGGGGATGGAGGGCATGCTTTGTTTTATTTTAATTGTTGCTTCATAGCCGGTCATTTCAGGCATCATGCCATCCATCAATACCAGGCATATTTCCGGATGTTCGGCACAGAGCCTGACTGCTTCCGATCCGGTTTTGGCATGTAACACCTCAAATCCAGCCCGCGTGCATGCAATCTTCAAATAAGCGTAATTTTCTTCGTTATCCTCTGCTATCAGGATTATAAACCCATCGTATCTTTCTGAAACAGCTTTCATAATAAAAGTTTTTAAATAGAAATTAAATAACAGGTTAAACTGATTTTCAGATCGATATTTAACTTCTGCCGAATATGATGCCGTGTTATTTCAACACTCGACAGAGAAAGGTTGGTCAAACGGGCTATATCTTTCGAAGACAGATTAAGCCTTAAAAAAGCGCATAACTGAAGCTCATTGCGGGAAAAATCAGGATTTACCACAAGCAATTTTTCGTAAAACCCACCATGAAGCTGCGTAAAAAGCAATTCGAAATCCTTGATCGGATCACGTGAAGCGTCACGGATGATTTCCGACAACTTCTGATTGTATTCTTCCTGATCTTTCTTGCGCGTAAACCTGAATTGAAATATCCCCAACTTATCACTGACTGATTTGTTAATCTGCTGTAAATCTGTTATTAACAAAGATTTAAATATTAAATCCTGCTCCTTTAACTGCAATTGCAATTGCATTTGATTCATTTCTTCTTCGTTGAGTGTGTTTTGTATGCGTATTTTTTCAATTTCTGTCTCCAACAACTTTTTCTCTGCCTGAATCCTAAGTTCAGTTTGATGCAATAAAAGTTTGTCTTTCCGTTTGTTTTGCTTCGAAAAAATAAAATAGAAAATGGCCATGCCAAAAGCAATCGCAATGAATACGATCAATACCGAGGTGAAATTCAATCCAAAATGTATGGGAGCAAATATCAAAATAGAAAGCGGTTTGATAGCCAAATTAAAGGGATTCACAATCAAAATTTAAACGTATGATTTGTATTTAAAGTAACACTTCTTAAATTAAACGTTTCTCATCTTTCAGTTGTTGAATACTTATAAATCAACGAATTCAAATGAAAAAGATTCTAAAATTAGAAATAATGTTTCTTGAATACACACCAGTTTTTGGGTTGCAATGTGATAATAGAGTCATGTTTAATGCTGGTAATTGTATTATCTATTGATAGTCAATCATATAATCACTCTATTTAGCATTCTTCTAAATTAAAAAAATTGAAAGAAAGGAAACAATATAAGTTTGTTTTCTCAAATCATGTAACGATAAAAACATGGTTACTTATCCTGTTATCATCCAATCCAAAAAGGATTTATTTTTTCCTGCATTTCTTATGGTTCGAGAAAAAATGATGTAATAGCATGAATATCTTGCTCTCAAATATTAATAGCATGTTATAAAATACTGCTAATGTGATTATTAGTTTTTCAGCAGCCCACAATTACCCTGAGTTCTTAG